>JBAZRW010000015.1 GCA_041662785.1 Bdellovibrionales bacterium
GCCACCGCCGAAGGCCTCACCGCCCACGCTGGCGCGGTGAAGGTGCGGATGGGGGCATAAAAAAAGGAAGCCGCTTGCGCGGCTTCCTTCCTAAACGCTAATCTCTGAACACTTACTTCGGCGCGATGATCATCACAATCTGACGGCCTTCGAAGCTGGGTTCGGACACGACCTTACCCACATCGTCCAAAAGCTCACGCACGCGCTTAAGCAAAGCCTGCGCGATGTCTTGGTGAGCCATCTCGCGGCCACGAAAACGCAAGGTGATCTTGACCTTGTCGCCCTCTTCCAAAAAGGTGCGCGAGTTTTTCATTTTGATGTTGAAGTCATGATCGTCGATCCCCGGACGGAGCTTGATTTCTTTCAGCTCAACGACCTTTTGCTTTTTGCGGGCTTCGGCGGCTTTCTTCTGCAGTTCGAAACGATATTTACCGTAATCGAGGATTTTACAGACGGGCGGCTCGGCTCCGGGCGAAATCTCGACAAGATCCAATCCTGTCTCTTCCGCTTTGGCCATAGCATCACGCACGCTCATAAGACCGAGCATTTCTCCGTCGCTATCGATGACACGAATTTGTTTGGCAATAATGGCTCCATTAACGCGGGGGCCTTCTTCTTTGTCGCGCCGGACGGGCCCTTCGGGGCGTGATCCGGATAAAGGTGGACGAGCGATGGACGTATCTCCTCTTTTGTTGATGCATAATAAACCATGCCTTAGGCGGCGCATGATGGTCAAAAAAAAGGGGGCTGGCAAGCCCCCTTTCCTTTAAAATCGACCCCAAACCCGTTATTTGCGCAATAAATCGGGCGGTGTGGCTTCTTTGACCAGTCTTTGGGTGGCCTCAATCAGCCCCACGACCTCCTGCGCTGGCCCATCCAGACGGCGAATAGCCACGCTTTGGCCCTCCGCTTCCTTCTTGCCAACCACCAGAATCGCAGGGATTTTCTGCAAAGAATGGTCGCGGATCTTAGAATTGATCTTCTCAGAGCGCAGATCGATCTGAACGCGCAGCCCTGCATCAAGGAGTTTTTTATAAACCTCCTCCGCATAGGCATAGGCATCATTCGTGATCGTGCAGATGACGACTTGGACAGGCGCCATCCAGAACGGGAACTTGCCTGCATAGTGTTCGACCAGCACGCCCATAAAGCGATGGAACGTGCCCAACGTTGCACGGTGCAGCATGACGGGACGATGCTTTTGACCATCTTCCGCAACATAGGCGATGTCGAGACGCTCTGGCAAAACGAAGTCGCATTGCAGCGTGCCGCATTGCCATTCGCGCCCGATGGCGTCGCGAAGATAAAACTCAATCTTCGGGCCATAGAACGCGCCGTCGCCTTCATTCAAATCGTATTCAAGCCCTGCGCCTTTCAGCGCTGCGTGCATCGCGCCTTCGGCTTTGTCCCACACCTCGTCCGAGCCGCCGCGCACATCAGGGCGCGTGGCAAGGCGAACGCGATGGATCGTGAAGCCCATATCCGTATAGGTTTCCTCCACCAGCTTACAAAACTGAAGGCTCTCGCCCATAATCTGCGCCTCGGTGCAGAAAATATGGCCGTCATCCTGCGTCATCTGGCGCACACGCAAAAGGCCGTGCATCGCGCCATGCGCTTCGTTGCGATGGCAGTTTCCAAACTCGGCCATACGAATGGGCAGATCGCGATAACTCTTGATCCCCTGCTTAAAGATTTGAGCGTGGCCCGGACAGTTCATCGGCTTAAGCCCCAGAACCTCATCGCGAGAGCCTTCCTCATCCGACTTGGCAATCTGCACCTTGAACATCTTGTCGCCATACATATCCCAATGGCCCGATGCCTTAAACAGTGAGCTATCGTAAAGCTGTGGCGTCTTGACCTCAATATAGCCCGTCGCATCCTGACGGCGGCGCATATAGGCCTCTAGGCAGCGATAAACCGCCCAGCCCTTTTGATGCCAGAAGACCGAGCCGGGCGCTTCGTCTTGGAAGTGATAGAGGTCAAGCTCACGCCCCAGTTTGCGATGATCGCGCTTTTCGGCTTCCTCGATCATCATCAGATAGGCTTCCAGCTCCTTATCATCGCGCCACGCCGTGCCATAGATGCGCTGCAAAACCGCGTTCTTGCTGTCGCCGCGCCAGTACGCGCCCGCGAGCTTCGTCAGCTTAAACGCCGTGCCAATCGTGCCCGTCGAAGGCAAGTGAGGCCCACGGCACAGATCGCCCCACGCGCCTTGCGTATAAAGCGTGATGGTTTGGTCTTCAGGAAGGTCGCGGATCAACTCAACCTTGTACTTTTCGCCCTTCGCTTCGAAATGCGCGATAGCGTCCGCGCGGCTCATCACCTTGCGTTCAAGCGGCGCATTGCGCTTCATAATCTCGCGCATTTTTTCTTCGATCTTCGGGAAATCCTCGGTCGAGAACGGCTCATCGCGCGCAAAGTCATAGTAAAAGCCGTTCTCAATCGACGGCCCGATGGTCACTTGCGTGCCGGGAAAAAGCTCCTGCACCGCTTCAGCCATCACATGAGAGGTATCGTGGCGGATCAGCTCAAGCGCCTCGGGCGATTTGCGCGTGATAATCTCAACCTTGCCGCTTGTCTCAAGCGTTCGCGCCAAATCCAGCGTCGTGCCGTTCAGTTTAACGGCAAGCGCCGCCTTGGCCAGACCGGCGCCGATGCTCGTCGCCAGCTCCAGCCCAGTAACGGGGGAGGGAAGTGACTTTACGCTACCGTCAGGCAGGGTAAAGGAAAGCGGCTCTTGCGCCGCTGTGGTTGCTAGGTTGCTCATGCTTTTATTATCAACATATTGCAGGGGCCGTTGGCAAGCCCGATTAGCACTTGACGGGGCGCTATTTATTGTATATACTACAATTCATGGAATTTGAGTGGAACGAGAATAAGAACGCGGCGAACATCGGACGTCACAAGATCAGCTTTGATGCTGTCTTTGACTTCGATTGGGCGCATGCGCTTATAACGGATCGCACAAGGCATGCGGATGGAGAGCCGCGCTTTGCGGCAATCGGCATTCTCTATGGGAAAATTTATACGATCATTTATACCCATCGCGAAGAGCGCCGCCGGATTATTAGCCTTCGTCGATCCAACAAACCTGAGGAGAAGGCCTATGACGAAATCCACTAGCTATAAGACTTATGACGACGATGCCCCTTTGACAAAGACCGAGTTGAGAAGGCTTCGTCCGGCCCGCGAAGTCGATCCTGAGTTGGTCGCGGCTCATAAGGCAGGAACGCTAAAGCGCGGGCGAGGACGCCCGCCCTCGTCCAACAAAACGCCCATCAGCATTCGGGTCGATAACGACGTGCTGGAATTCTTCAAGGCCAAAGGTGCGGGATGGCAAACGCGCATGGGGGATGCTCTACGCGCCTTCGTGGACGTGGCACGTTAAAAAAAGCGGCTAAGGACGTTGTTTGATCCGGTCGATCAGCTGCTGCGTCAGGCCTTGATAATCGCCGTCAAAGTGATGACCACCGGATAGTCCCAGCGTCTCGACCTGTGGCTGGTGAAGAGCGGGACACAGGCTCTCGGAATCATCATCATCGGCGTTTTCGCTCTGCCCATAAACGCAAAGGGTTTTAATCGAGGGGGGGATTTTCTTGATCTGTTCCTTGTTGTCGTAACGGGTGTCGCCGATGCCCACAAAACTGCCCGCCGTAATTTCAAACAACGCATAGCGCGTGAAGCCGAGCAGCCCCATGAACGAAACGTGGCTGGCCGTTTTCATCTGTGTAATCGCAAAAGGCAACAAGTCAGCGCCAAAGGAATAGCCGATCAGCGCAACGCGCCGCTTGTTCCACGCTTGCTGCGCCTCTGCCACAACGCGATCCAGCATGGCCGCCGTTTCAGCAGGCGTTTTTTCGTTCCAGAAATAGCGCAGGCTATCAATCCCGATGACAGCATAACCAGCCTTTTGCATTTTCTCGCCGATCTGGCGATCAATGTCGCGCCAACCGCCATCACCAGAAATCAGGATAACAAGCCAGTCATTATCCTCGGCAGGAAGATACTCAAGCGGCAAGTCTTTTAAGGCGTCAATGGCCTCTGCCTGTTTTTTGGCCTGAAGCTTTTTCAAGCCGTCATCGATAAAAGAACGCGCGTCGTCAGAGGCCTGAACAGGCCACGTCGAGGAATCCACCCCGCACCCTTCCTGCGCAGCCAGAAACAACCCCTCATCCGCCTTGACGACACCGCTTTTCGCCAAGCGATAGGCTTTATCTTGACGAACCATGCGAGAGCCCAGACACAGCAGTTTGGAAACAGCGGAGGCAGCGCAGAACTGAGGCGCTAGCGCCCCCTTATACGTTCCGGGAAGCGCTTGCAGCATGGTGGTCGCCGCCAAAATACCGCTATCGCCAAGACCAACGATAAGAGGACGGTGATACATCGGATGATCGGGCGTTTTTTGAAGATCCTGTGCAGCTTCCTCAATCAAGCCGGAAGGATAAACGCATTCCGCATCGGATCCCTTCGTGCTGGCTTCAAAGACTTTGGCGTCCAGTCCCAAGACGGCATAGCCCTCGTGCGCCAGATGCCGTGCCGTATGCGCGGTTTGTTCGTCCCAACCTGTTGAAGGAGACAGCACGGCAACAAACCCAATCGATGGGCCTTCGTCAGGCTTATAAAACCAGCTAGACCCAAAATAGGGGATTGTCACAGGCGTAGGAATTGACGCCCATGCGGGACTCGCCCAAAGAAGGAAAAGCAAAAAAAGAGATTTTCTCATTTTCTAAATAACCCTTTGATACCGCCCGCGATCAAGATGGCCACTTCAAGAAGGAGCGAGAGAACCGATCCGCCTGCAAACGCCAAATACCGTGGCCGCCAGACCGGATGATACTTGTTCTTAAAGGAATAGAGCCCTTTAAAGTTATAGAAACTTTCGCCATGGGTATAAATAAAAGCACCCCACCTTGTCCAGAGCGGCGCAAGGCGGTGCGATAAAAACCCGACCATGGGGGCCATGCCAAGGTTAAAATAGGCATAGCCTTGTTCCTTACCCCAAACCAGCATGCTCCCAAACAGAAAATCCATCGTTCCTTGCGGCGCGTCAACGGCGTGACGCATCAAATCAACGCTCAACTCTTGCTTTTCATCCAAAGCCCAAACATTGGCAAACGCCACGATGCGCCCTTGGTAGCGCACTACGGCAACGGGAAACTGCTCGATATAAGACGCACGATAAGCACCCAGCGAAAAAGTTTTCTCACGTGTTTTCTTTTCGGTCAGCCATTGATCGGAAATCGCGTGCAACGCTGGCTCAATCTGCGCGACGCCCTCCATAGGTACAATCTCAAACGTCAGGTTCTGGTGCTCGCCCCGTGTTAGGTTCTGGCGAATCTGCTTATAACGCCCACCCTCCAGCGTAAAATCTTTAAGGTCGAGGCGCGCTTCCTCGCCCAGCCGCGCAAACTGCATGCCGCTGTCAATATAATGGGTGAGATGCTTCGTCCCAACCTGATAAAAAGCCAGCCTGCGTTGGTGCCGGTCGGCCAACTCGCGCAGACGCCAAATCAGCGCCGGAAAACTTGTCGGATTACCGATGGGATCCCCCATGGCGATCAGACTACGATGCGTTTGCCCGAACATAATAAAGGCGTCATGATGGGGCGAAAACAGAAAGTGCTTATCCCCCGTCAGCGCCAAAAAAGCGTTCGTGGTTGAAGCCTGACGGGCAAGACGGCGCACAATTTCCATCTCCTCAGCGCTAGGGGGCGGAGCAAGAGGGCGAGACGGGCGGAAGAACTGATGCACGCCAACCGCAAAGGCCACGGCCACAACCACAAGCGTGCTGCGAAGCGAGCGCGAGGCATCGCCCTCAAGCCCCAAGGTGATTTTCCACCAGAGGTATTCGTCGTAATCGACTTGCTTATAGGCAAAGAACAAAAGCCAGACGATGATCGCCAGCGTTACCGCGATAAAGAGCCACCAGCCAAGACTAAGCTCCATCATGGAAATCTTGCTAGGCCGATAAAACGCGCGGCGTGAAAGAGCCACAAGGCAAAAGATAACCGCCATAAACGCGGCCTCTTCGTAGTCAAAGCCTTTGGTCAACGAAAAGAACAGTCCGCTCGCCAACAGCAAGAGCGCGGTGGGATAGGCGCTGTCATACCGATTATAGATGCCATGCGCGACAAAAAGCATCGCGAAGCCAACGACTGAGCCCATAAGATGCGAGCCTTCGATTAGCCCCATCGGAAAGTAATGAACCAACCATTCGATGCGGCCATCCGCCGCTGGCGTTGTTCCAGAAATCAAAAGGACAACACCGGAAAAGGCGACGAGAACGGCCAGTAAGGTCGGCAAAAAGGTTTTTGTCATCCACATAATGACGCGGGCGGGCAAGCTGACATTATCAGCAACATGCCGCACCACCGCTTTACCCTCGACCATCACGACAACAGCAGAGGCCACCACAAAAGGAAGCACATAGTACAAGACGCGATAGAGCAAAAGCGCGCCAAGCAGGCTTCCTGTCGGCATTTGATTACCTAGTCCGCCCAGCATCACGGCTTCGAAAACGCCTAGACCTCCGGGCACATGACTAATAAGCCCCAACCACAACGCCGCGCTAAAAAGGCTGATAAAGGCCAGAAACCCAAAGGCATGATCGGCAGGAAGTAAGAGATACGCCACAGCGCCCGTTGCCAAAATATCCACAAGACCCACGGCATATTGCGCCCACACAATGGACGATGAAGGCAGGGCTATTTTCCCCTCGCCCCACTGAACAAGCCGCCTTTTATGAACAAAACTTGGCAAAGCAAGACAAATCAACAGCAGACAAGCCCCAATCCATCGCGTTTCGGCCTCGCCAATTCCCAGCCAGTCAACAAACAGCCGCGTATCGAAAATAAGCCCCAGTGAGGCCGCGAGCGTAAGCCCCAACAAAAACGTCGCCGTGCAAAACAGGCTGATTTTCACCACGGCCTGACCCGACACACCAAGCGCCTTATAACAACGCAGCCTGACCGCGCCGCCACTTAAAAGGGCAAACCCAACAGCGTTGCTGATGGCGTTGGCCAACGCTGCCGTCGCGGCAATGGAAAGAAAGGGGACGTTCGCCTGCGCATAGCGGCAACCTAGAACGTCATAAAACACCAGCGCAGCATAACTGCACGCAACGCACAGCAGCGCCGTGCCAAGTTTCCACGCGGGCAAAGACAGGACGTAGTCCCAAATGTCGCGCGGCTGAACATCGCTCAATAATTGGTGCGCGGCATACAGGCACACACCGATAAAAACCAAGCGCAAAAGGATAAAAAGAGAAGAGGATGTTTTGCTCATGATATCCTGTCGCTGTTTAAATCACGCGACGATTTAACTTATAAATGAAGACCCTCTGGGCCACGACTATGCAGATCCAGATGAAAGCCATGCTCAGGATGGACATGGCTGCTCCCATCGTCGGGGCCGTCGTCGCCATCACTGGTGACATGGCTTCTCTGGCGCGAAAACGGGACGCAAAACCAACGGGCATTTGTTTTGTACGCAATGGACATAGGCAAACCGCCAAAAAACTCTACCGAAAGGCAGAACAAAGATATCGTACCAGAACGGGCATTGTTGTAAAGGGGGATTCGCTTAGCTACGCCACGCCCACGTCTTTTGGCGAAGCCAAAAGCGCAGAAAAACAGGCAAGGTCTTTTGGCGAAGCCAAAAGCGCAGAAAAACAGGCAAGGTCTTTTGGCGAAGCCAAAAGCGCAGAAAAACAGGCAAGGTCTTTTGGCGAAGCCAAAAACAGCCTATATGGCCACCAGTCCCCCTACGCTCCTTCGGAGCTTCGGCGGACATAAGATTTTCTAAAGCTCGGCTTTGCCTCGCCAAGAAAATCTAATGGTGGGCGCGACAGGGATTGAACCTGTGACCCCTACCATGTCAAGGTAGTGCTCTACCGCTGAGCTACGCGCCCGACCCAGCCAGAAGGACGACAAGAGCGTCCGGCGGATCAGAGCAGGCGATTTAGCATTATGAAGCGCCTCGCGCAAGCCTCCCCCACACCCAAAACGCAAAAAAATGAGAAAAAGACCTTTCTTGTGGGCCGAAAGATGACATAAGCTCTCCTTATGTCACTTTTCTGCTCTTTATCCCGTCTTTCGCGCCACCCCACAACCATCCAATTCCTGAAATTCGGGATTATTGGCCTGATCGGCTTTGTCGTTGATACGGCCTTTTTATATATCGGGATTGGGGCTTTGGGGCTGGGGCGCATTGCCGCAGGCTTTTTTGCCTTTCCCTTTGCTGTCACGGTGACATGGATAGGCAACCGCCTCTTCACCTTCCGCGATCATGAGCATGAGCCCATGGCGCAGCAGTGGGCAAAGTTCGCCGCCGTTTGCGCGGTGGGCATCGTGTTCAATCGCGGCACTTATACGCTGATGGTCAGCCTGATCCCCTTGGTCTATGCCTATCCCGTTTTGGGCCTTTTGGGCGGCACGGCGGCGGGTATGTTCTTTAATTTCTTCGCATCCAAACGGCTTGTTTTCGGTCAAAAAACAGCACCCAAGCGATAGATTTTATTTGCTTTCACCCCCTTAAAACATATAATTCCCCCTATATTGCCAAGCAATATCAATCATTTCAAGCAATGGGAATAATGGTCATGACAATAGATGAAACACGTTCATCGGGCTCCCCCTATCGAAAATCCATCATGGGCTATGATTTCAGAGCAGCAGCAGAAATGTCAAAAGAGAGGACGCGCCTTCAAACTGCGCTTGCCGTGCGCGAGGCCGCCGCCGCCAAGCTCACAAAAAAAGAAGAGAAATACGATTTTATCGATAATAACATCGATAAGCCCATCATCATTGTCCCCCTCTCTCTATCAATCATTATAACCTCTTATGCCTATGGTTCTAAAAAGCCGCTTTTAGGCGTCCTCGGCATTCTCTTTCCGACGGCTTTGTACATGGCCGACCTTTATATGACGAAGAAAAAACAGGTTCTCTTTAAAGAAAGAGCGCCGATACAGGAAAATATCCAAAAAATAAGGGCGGCGGCAAACGACACCAACGCCTCACTGAAATCTGTAAAAACGGAATGTCGTGAGCGCCTTCTGGCCATGCGGGAGGAGCGCTATAAAGTCCTGCCTCAATCCATAAAGGACAAGATGGCCGACAAAATCCCTTTGAGCAAAGTAGAGAAAAACGCAATCCTCAGCGTTTCAAGAAATTACAACGAAAGCTGCGGCGGCTGCCTTCCAAGATATCGGCCTCGACCTTCAACAAACACCTTCTAAACGAAGCCCCGCCCCTTCCCCCTTGTAATTCCCCTGCCGCACCCTACATACTGTGTAGGCATTAGGGAGGACGCGGCATGGATCTTTCAAAATATACCGAGCGGGCGCAGGGCTTTATGCAAAACGCGCAGATGGAGGCCTTAAAACGCCAGCATCAACGCCTTTTGCCTGAACACATGCTTAAAGTCCTGATGGACGATACGGAAGGCATGGCCGCCGCGCTGATCAAGGCCACGGGCGGCGACGCGAAACGCGTGAAGGACGCGACGCTTGCGGCGCTCGATTCCCTACCCAAAGTCTATGCCTCTGGCAACGCGGATCAACTTCACCTCTCTGCCGAATTCGCCCGCGCTTTGGGGACAGCCGAAGAATTAGCGCACAAGGCGGGCGATAGCTTTGTGACGGCTGAGCGCCTGTTGCAGGCGCTTGCTATGGCGAGTGGCTCTGCCGCGCAAAAGATTTTGGCCGAGGCGGGAGTCACACCCGAAAAGCTCAACCAAGCCATCAACGATCTTCGCAAGGGTCGCACTGCCGACAGTGCTGGCGCGGAAGCCGGTTACGATGCGCTGAAGAAATACGCCCGCGATCTGACGCAGGCTGCGAAGGAAGGCAAGCTTGACCCCGTCATCGGGCGCGATGAGGAAATCCGCCGTGCCGTGCAAGTTTTGGCAAGGCGCACGAAAAATAACCCCGTTCTGATTGGAGAGCCCGGTGTGGGCAAGACCGCGATCATCGAAGGTCTCGCGCAACGCATCTTTAAGGGCGACGTGCCAGAGGGACTGAAGAACAAGCGCGTTCTGTCACTCGACCTTGGTTCCCTGATCGCGGGCGCGAAGTATCGCGGCGAGTTTGAAGAGCGCCTGAAGGCGGTTTTAAGCGAGATTACGGCGGCGGCGGGCGAGGTCATCATCTTTATCGATGAGCTTCACCTTCTGGTCGGCGCTGGCAAAACGGAAGGCGCGATGGACGCGTCCAACATGCTTAAGCCCGCTTTGGCGCGAGGCGAGCTTCACTGCATCGGCGCGACGACGCTGGACGAATACCGCAAGGACATTGAAAAGGACGCCGCCCTCGCTCGACGCTTCCAGCCCATTTTCGTCAATCAGCCGAGCGTGGAGGACACCATCTCTATCCTGCGCGGGCTCAAGGAAAAGTATGAGCTTCACCACGGCGTGCGAATAACGGACGGCGCGATTGTCGCCGCCGCGACGCTATCGAACCGCTATATCACCGACCGCTTCCTGCCCGATAAAGCCATTGATCTGATTGATGAAGCGGCGGCGCGGCTGCGCATGGAAGTGGATAGCAAACCCGAGGAAATCGATGAGATCGACCGCCGGATTATCCAGCTGAAGATTGAGCAAGCGGCGCTTAAAAAGGAAACGGATGCCGCCAGCACGGCTCGCCTTGTCAAATTAGAAGGCGAGCTTGTGGGACTGGAGGAAGAGTCGAGCAATCTGACCACACGCTGGCAGAACGAAAAAAGCCAGCTGAACAGCGCCCAGAAAATTAAGGAGCGTATCGAAGCCCTGCGCACCGAACTAGAGGCCGCGCAACGCAAGGGCGATTACACCCGCGCGGGCGAGCTAACCTATGGCGTGATCCCCGACCTTGAAAAACAGCTTCAAACCGCGCAAAACCAAGACGAAAGCGCGATGATCAATGAGGTGGTGAAGGACGAAGATATCGCCGCCATCGTGAGCCGTTGGACAGGCATTCCCGTGGATCGCATGATGCAAGGCGAGCGCGAAAAACTGCTGGCCATGGAAAGTCATTTGCGCCGCCGCGTGATCGGTCAGGACGAAGCCATCGTGGCCGTGTCGAACGCCGTACGCCGCGCACGCGCAGGCCTGCAAGATCCCAATCGCCCTATGGGCTCCTTTTTGTTCTTGGGGCCGACGGGCGTGGGCAAGACCGAGCTGACTAAAACGCTGGCCGCCTTTTTGTTCGATGATGAGACGGCGATGCAACGCATCGATATGTCGGAATACATGGAAAAGCACGCCGTGGCGCGGCTGATCGGCGCGCCTCCGGGTTACGTTGGTTATGAAGAAGGTGGGGCGCTCACCGAGGCCGTTCGCCGCCGTCCCTATCAAGTCATCTTATTCGACGAGGTTGAAAAAGCGCACCCCGACGTGTTCAACATCTTGCTGCAAGTGCTGGATGATGGACGTCTGACGGACGGGCAAGGCCGCACCATCGATTTCCGCAACACACTGATCATTTTAACCTCGAACCTTGGCGCGGACATCATCGCCGCTGATGCGGGCGATGAGCTTTCGCCCACCACACGCAGCGAGGTCATGGAAAGCGTCAAGCATCATTTCCGGCCAGAGTTCCTTAACCGCCTTGATGAAATCCTGCTCTTCCGCCGCCTGAGCCGCAAGGACATGACGACGATTGTGGATGTGCAGATCGCGCATTTGCAAAAGCTTTTGGCCGCGCATAGCATCACGCTATCCGTGGGCGCGGATGCGTTGGGATGGCTGGCCGACGCGGGCTATGACCCCATCTATGGCGCAAGGCCCCTTAAGCGCGTGATCCAGCGCGAGCTGCAAAACAAGCTGGCCGAAGAGTTTTTGGCGGGCCGGATCAAGGAAGGCAGCCACGTCACGGCGAACGCCTCTGGCAAAGGGATAGCCTTTACCGCCAAAGGGGCGTAAAACCCTCTTTATGAAATGGGCAGCTGCGCAACATTCCGCCAACACGACTGATGAGTATTTGTTTCATCAGTTGATCCCCTATATCGGGAACAAGCGCAAGCTGCTGGGTCTGATCCATGAGGCGATAACGGCGGCTGGTGCGACCCCCGACACCCACGACTTTGTCGATCTGTTCGCGGGCACGGGCGTGGTCAGCCGCTATGCCCGCAGCTTGGGCTTTCGCGCCATCGCGAACGATTGGGAGCCTTATGCGCAAGAGCTAAACCGCTGCGCGATTGAAACGTCCGCGCCGCCGGTATTCTTTGGCAAGCGCTCTTACGAAAGCGTTTTGGAAGAACTAAACGCCCTGCCGCCCCGCGAAGATTGGGTCACGCAGCATTTATGCCCCCGCGATGACGAGTCCTTTGACAGTGAAAAAGACCGCTTGTTCTTCATGCGTAAAAACGGCCTTCGCATTGATGCGATCCGCCATCAAATCGACGTGTGGGAAAAGAAAGGCGATCTGGACCCGCGCCAACGTGCGGCGCTGCTTGCGCCCCTCCTTTACCAGTGCTGCTACAACAGCAATACCAGCGGCGTGTTCAAAGGCTTTCACAATGGCTGGGGCGGCCAGACGAAAACCGCACTTTACCGCATTATGGGCGATGTGGCGCTACGCCCTGCCCTCTTCCACGATAACGGCCATCAAAGCCTTGCGCTGCGCCTTGACGCGCAGACGCTGGCGGAAACACTGGACGCCTACGCACCACCGAACCGTGCGTTCGTTTACCTTGATCCGCCCTATAATCAGCATCCCTATGGCTCGAACTATCATGTTTTGAACAGTGTTGCCTTATGGGACAAACCCACCCTGCCCCCACAAATCACGGCGCGGGGCGATAAGGCCGCTATTCGCACCGACTGGCGGACAGAGCGCCGCAGCGCCTATAACCACAAGCGCGAGGCCACCGCCGCCTATCACACTTTGCTTCAAACGCTGCAAGCGCCATGGATCGCGACAAGCTATAGCACCGACGGGATGATCCCCTTGCGCGAGATGATCCGCGCGAATGTCGAGCGCGGCGACGTGCAGGTCTTCACGCGCCCCTACAAGCGCTATCGCGTCAGCAGCCAACGCGCCTCGCCGCGCCCCATGAACATCGAATATATCCTGTTAACCCAAACGGGGGTCAAACCTCGCCTTTCCATTGACGCGCTGGTCGAAACAATCCTAAAATTGGAAAAAGAGATGTTGGAGACATCATGAACACCCTGATCATCATTCCCGCCCGCTATGGCTCGACGCGCTTGCCCGGCAAGCCGCTGGCCATGATCGCAGGTCAGACGCTTCTGTCGCGCGTTGTGCGCTGCGCCCGTGCGGCAGTGCGTGAGGAGCCTTCACGAGCAAGCTTCGTCGTTGCCACGGATGATGAGCGGATTGGTCGCCATGCCGAGGAAATCGGTGCGCCGTGGGTCATGACACCCGCCACTTGTGCCACGGGAACCGACCGCGCCCGCGAAGCCTTTATCAAAATGAAATCCGAGGCCGACTTTATCATCAATCTACAAGGCGACTCGCCCTTTACGCCGCCCGCGTTTCTGACGGCCATGATCCGCTCCTTCTCTGGCCAGCCATGCGATCTTGTCACGCCCGTCGTGCAGATGACGTGGGCGCAGCTGGATCAACTGCGCGAGGAGAAAAAGACGACGCCCTTTACCGGCACAACGGCTCTCTTTGACGAAAAGACAGGCCGCGCCCACTGGTTTTCAAAAAACATCCTGCCCGCTATTCGCAAAGAGGTCGCCTTGCGTGAAGCCTCGATTCTATCGCCCGTTTGGCGACATATAGGGCTTTACGGCTATAGCCGGATGATGCTGGGCCTTTTCGCGGGCCTTCCCGAAGGCCGCTATGAGGCGCTTGAGGGTTTGGAGCAACTGCGCGTGATTGAGAACGGCTATACCATCCGCTGCGTTCCTGTGCAGACGGGCGGCGACAAGTTTATGTCGGGGATCGACAGCCCCGAGGACATCGTCCGCGCCGAAGCCCTTATCGCCGCGCAAGGCGAGCCTTTTTCCGACTAAGGAACCTTTCCTATGCCTCAGCTTCTTTTAATGCGCCATGGCAACACGTTTAAGGCGGGCGAGACTCCGCGATGGGTTGGCGGCCCCACCGATATGCCGCTTACAGAAGCCGGCGAAGCGCAGGCCCACGCTTTGGCATCCATGATCGCCACGCACTATGTGCCGCTTAGCGCCATCATCGCGGGGCCTTTAAAGCGTACAAAGCGTATGGCCGAAATTATCGCCGAAAAAACGATAGGCCTTTTCACTGTCGATGAACGCCTTTGTGAAATCAACTATGGCCTGTGGGAAAACAAGTCAAACGACGAGATCAAGGCGCTCTATGGCGAAGAAATTTTAAAAGCATGGGAACAAGAAGGCGTCTGGCCAGAGGAGATGAACTGGGCCCCATCCAAAGCAAAGCTGGAGCATAATATCGCGGCGCTTTTGGAAGAGCAGCATAAAAACCTGCTGACTCCCGAAACGCACAACCGCGCCCTTGTCACCAGCAACGGCATCCTGCGCTTTGTGTATCAAGCCCTCACGGGCAAGCCGCCCTCGCCCGAGGCCAAAGTCAAGACAGGACATTATTGCGTCCTTGCCCCCACGGCGGAAGGCTGGACGATTGAGGCATGGAACAAAGCGCCTTAGAAGAGTGACTTAAGGCTAGAGTTTATGGAGCCCCTCCCTTCGTCATCCCGCACGCAGCCCTGCTGCCGCAAAGCGGCGGCGGGGCGAAGATGCGGGACCCAGCCTGCCTTGCCGAAGCTGCGAAGCAGCGTAGGCAGGTTGAAAGCTTTTTCTCTTCCGTAAAATCACAGCTTCGTCCCCAGTCCTCTGGGTCCCGCATCACGCACTCGGCACAGCCTCGTGCTGTGCGGGATGACGAGATGAGAGTACGGGGATGATGGGATTTCCTGATCCCACGTTTCTACCGGTGATCCGCGCCAACAGCGTCAGCAACGGAGGCAAATCCATCGCGGCGCAGATAACGCGCCAGATCATGCTTCATCTTCTGAATCACAAGCGGCCCTTCGAACACCAGCGCGGTGTAAACCTGCACCAGCGACGCACCCGCCCGTATTTTCAGATACGCATCCTTGCCGTTTGAAATGCCACCCGACCCGATCAGTGGCACTTTGCCTTTCGTCAATTTGTACATGGCCGCCAAAAGCCGTGTCGAAGGGCCAAAGAGCGGCGGCCCCGACAGGCCGCCCGCTTCATGGGCAATATCATCAGGAATCGTGCTGGGTCGCGCAAGCGTCGTGTTGCTGACGATCAGCGCCTGAATCTTCGCCTCATTCACCACGGCGGCGATATCGGCTTGCTGCTCCTCGGTTAAATCGGGGGCGACCTTGACCAGAACCGGCAAGGCGGGCGCAATCTTATCGCGCATGTCCGTAATCTTGCCCAAAAGCGCCGTCATGCGCTCACGGCTTTGCAGATCGCGAAGACCCGGTGTGTTGGGCGAGGAGATATTCACGACGACAAAATCGGCGTATGGCGCGACTTTTTCAAGGCCCGCCAGATAATCGACGACATCGTCCGTCGTTTCCTTGTTTTTACCGATGTTAATGCCGACGGGGTTGTGGGTTCTGTCTTCCTTCTCGCGCCATGCCTTCATGCGCTCGGCAACCACATCGGCGCCAACGCTGTTAAAACCAAAGCGATTGATAAGGGACTTGGCGTGCGCGATGCGGAACATGCGCGGGCGCGGGTTGCCGCCTTGAGGCTTGGGTGTCACGGTTCCAATCTCAACCGAGCCAAAACCGAAGCCCATAAACTCATCGATGCGCGTTGCCTGCTTATCAAGGCCCGCCGCAAGGCAGATGGGGTTGGGGAAATCGACGCCAAAAACCTTTGTTTTAAGAACCGCGTCATCCTCGCCAAAGAACTGCGGGCCAAGGCCATAGCCCAAAACCTTCATGGTCAGATTATGCGCGTCTTCGGGATCCATCATAAACAAAAAGGGGCGCACGAGAGGGTACGGATCGCCATATTTAGCAAACCATTTCCACATGTCCAGTTTTCTAAAATCGATCATCTTACCCCCCTGTTTAGAAAGGACAAGATATCACAAGGTTTTTCGCTTGGCACGCCTTAAAACGTGCGTTTTGGCTTGAAAAAAGCCTTTAAAAGCCCCGCAGCCTTGGTTTCTTCGACCCCGCCGATGACTTCGGGGGCATGGTGGCAGGTGGGCTGGGCGAAAAAGCGCCCGCCATGCTCAATCCCGCCGCCCTTAGGGTCATAGGCCCCGAAAACGACCCGCCGGAGCCGCGCAAAGCTGATCGCCGCCGCGCACATGGCGCAAGGCTCTAACGTCACATACAGATCACATTCCGGCAGCCTTGGCGAGGCGCTAAGGCTCGCGGCAGCGCGGATCACCAGCATTTCCGCATGAGCCGTGGGATCCTCTAATTCCTCTGCCCTATTGCCATTTTGGGCCAAAATCTCGCCCTTGCTATTAACCAAGACCGCGCCAACGGGAACCTCCCCCCGCGCGGCGGCGGCGACGGCTTCCTCAAGAGCAATTTTCATAAAATCAGGCATGGGCAAACACTCTTTAGTTTTGTACACTTGCCATTATGACAGATAGTACAAAACCGACAAAAGAAAAAGCCGCCGAGGGAAAAACCTTTGAAGGCGAACGTATTGCTAAAGTTCTGGCTCGTGCGGGCGTCGCCTCGCGCCGCGAGGTTGAGCGTATGATCGAAGAGGGCCGCATCAGCGTGGACGGGAAAAAGATAACATCGCCCGCCCTGAACGTAACGGACGCCAACGTGATCAAGCTGGATGGCGTTCTTGTCGGCGCGGCGCAGGATACGCGCGTCTGGCGCTATCACAAGCCCGCTGGCACGCTGACCACCAACAAAGACCCGCAAGGCCGCGCAACGGTTTTTGAAAAGCTACCGCCGGAAATGCCACGCGTCGTCAGCGTCGGCAGACTGGATTATAACACCGAAGGCCTTCTCCTTCTCACCAACGATGGGGAGCTGGCACGGCATCTTGAGCTTCCGCAAAACGCGTGGCTGCGTCACTATCGCGTGCGGGTCTATGGCGGAGCCGATGCCAAGAAACTGAAGGCGTTGGCGGACGGCGTGACGATTGACGGCCTACGCTATGACTCGATCAAAGCCGAGATTGAGGCCGAACAATCCGAAGGCGCAAACCAATGGCTTTCCGTCACGATTAAGGAAGGCAAGAACCGTGAGGTTCGCAAGGTGATGGAACATTGCGATTTGCAAGTCACGCGCCTGATCCGCGTTTCGTTTGGACCCTTTCAACTGGGTAAACTGTCGCGCGGCGCGATTGAGGAAGTCCCCGCCCGTGTCCTGCGCGAGTCTTTGGGCAAATTTTTCGAAGCGAAGAAGAAATAAAAGCAGCCTAGCAATTGAAGGGTTGGTTCCATTTTTCACCGACAGCTGCGCAGATTTACCTTCCCCCTTGCGGGGAAGGAAGCGAAAACTCGGACTTACCAAGTAAGTCCTTAGTTTTCGCAGAAAGGGGGTTATAAAAGGCTTTGGTAAAACGTAACCCCCCACCTGAAAAAACCAAGCCCTTGCTATCGCAAGCGCAGGTTTTTTCTTCCTCCCCCGCAGGGGGGAGGCCTATCAAGCCATAAGGAGCACAGCCGATGCGTATAACCGGCGGGACATTGCGGGGACGGACACTGAAAGCGCCAGAGGGCCTTACCACAAGGCCGACCAGCGACCACGTGCGGCAAGCCGTCTTCAACATTCTCTTGCACCATGATTGGGGCGCATCCCTTGGCCGCGTTCTGAACAACCGCGTCGTTTTGGATGCGTTTGCAGGCACGGGCGCGCTGGGGATCGAAGCGCTGTCGCAAGGCGCAGCCAAGGCACTCTTTTTCGAAAAAGACCGCGCCGCGCTGGCCACGCTGACGGCCAATATTACGGCGATGAAAATTCAAAGCCTCACGAGCCTTTTCCCGCATGACGTGCGCCGCGCTCAGCTAGCCAGTGAGCCAGCCTCCCTTCTTTTTTTGGATCCACCCTATGGCAAGGGCCTGATCGAAGCGGCCATCCAAAAACTTTCCGCGCAAGGCTGGATCGCGCCGCATGCGCTTTTGGTGTGTGAAACAGCGAGGGGCGAGGCGCTCGCGCTGCCGGAAAATTGCCCCCACCACCTCACACGCCCCTATGGCGATACGGAAGTACATTTCTTGGAATGGACGGCGTAACACCCCCACTCGTCATCCCGCCTATTTCCGGTCAAACAACTTCTGCAAGTCGGTGAGCTTTAGCTCCACATAGGTGGGGCGGCCATGGTTGCACTGGCCTGTGTTGGGTGTTTCTTCCATCTGGCGGAGCAGCGCGTTCATCTCGTCCGCGTTCAGCGACCGCCCTGCCCTCACCGAGCCATGGCACGCGATGCGTGAGCACAACGCCTCGATCCGTTTTTCCAACGCGCGAGAGGTTTCGTTTTCCGCCAGCTCCTCTGCCAAATCGGTCAGCAAGTCCTTGACGGAAACCTGCCCGATCAGCACAGGCGTTTCGCGAACCAGCACCGCGCCGTCGCCAAAGCCTTCAATCACCAAGCCAAGCTGCGCCAAGTCTTGCGTCGCCGCCAAAAGCCGTGAGGCCGCGCCCGCGCCGAGATCCACCACATCGGGGATCAGCAAAATCTGACTTTTCACGCCACCAGCCGCCAGCACGGCCTTCATCTTTTCATAGACGATACGCTCATGCGCCGCATGTTGATCAACGACCATCACGCCATCATCCGTTTGCGCGATGATAAACGTGCCATGCACCTGTGCCACCGCCGCGCCTAAACGCCCGAAAGAGCGGACAGGCGCGGACGCTTCGCTTTGTGCCGTACGAGCCTGTGGCGGCATAGCATTATCCAGCATGCCTTCCGTAAAGCCATGAGCCGAAGGCACACGGAAAGACGGCGACTGTGAGAACAAAGGCGCAGGCTCGGCCTGCAGCATCGTCATGGCCGTCGGCGTGAGGGCGCTGGTCGTAAACTGCGCCGCCCCGTCCAGAGCATAACGAATGGCCGTGACGATAAGGCCGCGCACGCGGGCACTATCGCGAAAGCGCACTTCTGCCTTCGTGGGATGCACGTTCACGTCCACCTCACGCGCAGGCACATCCAAAAACAAAACAACCGCCGGATGCCGCCCGCTAGGGAGCAAATCGCCATACGCGCCGCGCACCGCACCCATCAAAACCTTATCGCGCACGGGGCGGCCATTAACGAACAAATACTGATGGCGCGTCGTCGGGCGGTGTGCGGTCGGCAAACCCGCATAGCCCGAAAGACGCAAGCCCTCGCGCTCATAATCCAGCGGCGCGGCATTGCCCATAAACTCATCGCCCAAAACAGCGGCCAGCCGCTCACGCCGCTTTTCAGGCGCGGAGAGTAGCGCGGGCGAGGCGCCATAGCGCACAGGGCGGCGGTCATCTTCGGTCAGCGTGATGGCGACGTCCTCATGCGCCATCGCGATTTTCTCGATCATCTCACGCGCGGCCTCGGCCTCAGTGCGTGGCGCTTTCAAAAACTTCAGCCGCGCAGGCGTCGCAAAGAAAAGATCGCGCACTTCGACCACCGTGCCTTCGGGCAAAGCGGCGGGCTTAACGGGCGAAACCGCGCCGCCCTCCACGACAATTTGCCACGCCTCGTCCGCGCCTTTTGCGCGGCTGGCAATCGTCAACCGCGCCACCGCGCCGATGGAAGGCAACGCCTCACCACGAAAGCCAAAGCTTTGGATGTTCCACAAATCCTCATCGGGAAGCTTGGACGTCGCGTGACGCTCGATGCACAGCGCGAGTTCCTCTCGCGTCATGCCGCTTCCATTATCCGCCACGCGGATAAGCGCCTGCCCACCTTCGCGCAAGGTAATATCGATAGAGGTCGCGCCAGCATCCAGCGCGTTTTCGACAAGCTCTTTGACGGCGGCGGCGGGACGCTCCACCACCTCGCCCGCTGCGATGCGATTCACTAAGGAGGGAGGAAGGAGGCGTAGAGTCATGGACGCTCCAGCCCAAAATGATCTTCCCACGCGGCGGCCACCGTGTCCCACGACAGCGCGGCGCGTGTTTCCTGCGCGGCGGCATGTTGCGCCATCCACAAAGCATCCTCTTGCAAAAGACGCAACGCGGCCTGCGCGAAAGCCTCAGGATTCTGCCTTAAAAAGCCCGTTTGTCCGTCGATTACGCGCTCAGCCAGCGATCCAAGACCGGCGGTCACCAGCGGCAATCCCGCCGCTTGCGCTTCAGCCGCCGCAAAGCAAAACGTCTCGCCCTCATCCCCGCGATAGAGCATCACGCGGTTGCCTTGCATCGCCGCCGCCAATTCCCCCTTGGACAAAGGATCGTGCAACACAACGCCCACCGCCGCGTAGCCTTCGGCATGGGTCAACGCTTTATCTAACTTGTCATCCTTGCGAGAGCCGTAATTGCCGCGCCCCGCATAGACGTGGAGTTTGGCATGCGGCATCACGGGATGGATGAGCCGCGCCCACACGTCCAAAACCCAATCAAGGTGGCGACGCGGATTGGACAGGAAAATCGCTGACGGCACAGGCGGCGCGGTCAGCGCGGGCATGGAAGAAAAAGGCTCCCCCACACCATGGGGGATAAGCGCAGGATTAAACGCGGGAATCCAGCGCGGCCACGTCGCGCGATGATAAGCGCCCAAAAAAACCAGCGAGGGGTGAAAGCGCATATAGGGCAGCAAATGACGTGGCTTGCGCATGTACCGCGCAGGCCCATGCATCCATAAAGCCTTATGATGGCCGTGAGCATGGGCAAACAATTTGGCTACGCAGTTAGCAATGAGCAGATCGTAATGTTCGCCCCACGGCGTGAAAAGCGGGCGATAGAGAACGCCGTTCACCTTTTCATCTGCCGCGACCATGCCATGGACGGCCACGCTGTGCCCCCGCGCTGCCAGCGTCTCGGCCAGCATCACCGTTGCCGTTTGAATGCCGCCCAAAGGCCCTTCGCGCAAACTTGCGCCCGTAAAGGGAAAACTGTCATCCAGAAAGGCTATCCGCGCCATGGTTGTCCCTTTCTTTTACTTGGTCGTTTCGTTGATTTGTTTTTGCTGCTCTGGCGTAAGCCGTGCGCCCGCCATCTTCGCGCCCGCAAATACCGCGCCTGTCAAATCACTGCCAAGAAAATTGGCGTTTGTCAGATCCGCGCGACTGAAATCTACCTGCCTTAAATTAGATTCGGACAAATTGGCATAGCGCAAAGCGGCCCCTACCAAGCTCGTCACAACCACACGACCAGCGCTGACTTCCAAAGGTTGCAACTGCGAGCCTTGCAGGTTCGCGTTACAGAAATTCGCACCAGAAAAATCGCTGCCGCGCAAATCGGCGCGCGCGAAATTCACATGGCGCAAATCGGCCTTACGCATATCCGCCACCTGCATTTGCGCGTCGGAAAAATCAAGCCCATAAAGCATAGCGCCGCGCCCACGCATCATGCTGACGCACGCCCGCGCCATGGAAGGCGAACGGCGCAAATCAAAATGATCAATTTCAAGCCGCCGCCCGCCCTTGCCGTCGCTACCAAGCCAGATAAGGTGCTGGCGGAGGCATTCCGGCAACGATTCCGGCAAGTCCTTGGCCGTCGGCCCCATGGCCGCTTCGGTAAGCGCGCCTTCGGTAAAGGCTTCCTCCAGCTTGGTCGCATTCGTTGTCACGTTGATCAAAACCGCGCCGCGCAGGTTGGCCCCCTTCACATCGCACAGGCTTAAATCCGCATCTTGCAGATCCACACCCGCCATATTGACGCCCTGCAAATTGGCGCGAACAATTTTGCACCCCCGCATCGTCGCGTCGCTAAAATCGCAATTGTTGGCAATCGCGCCCGATAGTTTGGCGCGGGAAAGGTTTGCACCGCTAAGGTCTGCCCCACCCGTGCCCGCCATCGGCAAGGCGCTGGCTCCGGGAACCATCTGCACGCCCTCACGCGTTGTCATCGTGCCTTCACGTAAATCCACATCCGTCATATCAGCGCCAACCAATTGAGCGCCGCGCATGCAAATGCCACGCAAGTCGGCCCGCACAAGGCTAGAGCCTTGCATACTGGCAAGGCGCAAATCGGCACTGAACAAATTGGCATAATCCAACCGCGTTTCGCGCAAGTCGGCTTGACACAGCATCGCGCCCGTAAAGTCGGCATGTGAGAGATCATGCCCCGCCAAATTAAGCCCCGACAAATCATGATGCGCCAAAATCGCCCGCATCCCGCCCATACGCGCAGCGCGGAACATGGCGTGCTTTTGCACCATTTCATCAAGGGTCGTCTGGTCGATCCTAATCAACTGCATGGGGTGACCTCCATGGCGCTTTGGCCTTGTTTTAAAGACAGAGACACCGTCGCGCCGACAGGAAACGTCATCAAATGCCGCCCATGCCCGCATGGCACGTTAAAGGCCAAGGGGATATCGGGCGGAAGATGTTTGAGCATGATATCTTTAAGGCTATGTCCGTAAACAGTGTGTTCCCTTGGATCCAAATCAGGTTTTTCATCCAAAATATCGATCATCTCGCCTACCAAAACGGCGCGAACGCCCTTAAACTTTCCGGCAAGGCGTAGATGAGTCATGGCCACCTCGATTTTGTACAAAGGCTCCTCAACATCCTCGATAAAAAGAATGGATTCTTCGCTTGGCCACTCATAAGGCGTGCCAATCAAAGTTCTGAGTAAACTTATATTCCCGCCGATTAAACGGCCTTGCGCCGCGCCTTCACGATCAATCTCAAGATCGGGAAAAGTCAACGTGCGCTCGCCTTTTTCAATCATGGCAAATAAAGCCTCCTCCGTTCGCACATCAGCGTTTTCGGAAAGAAAGTTCCACCCCATTGGTCCATGAAACGTTACCAAGCCAGTGCGCATCGTAATCGTGTTGACCAGCGCGGTCATGTCCGAAAAACCGACAAAGGGTTTGGGATTTTTTTGAATAGCATCGTAATCCAGTCTTTCAAGAATCTGGGTCGCGCCCGTCCCTCCGCGTACACAAAAAACCGCCTTGATCGAGGAATCCACAAACATGTCCATCAAAGCCTGTGCCCGCGCCTCATCGCTACCCGCCAGCGTTCCGTTCTTCAAATAACATTGTTCATGAACCACAACCTGATAGCCGCGCTCTACCAACTTCTTTTTAAAATTGTCTGTCCATGCGCGCGGCGCATGGCAGCTTGGCGCGACGATGCCGACCTTGCCATGCGGCGGCAAAAGAGGCGGGAACGCAGCAGATGTCAAATCGTTGACCATTTTTTCTCCAAGAAACACAACAAAGGGCGTCATCCCCGCGAAAGCGGGGATCCCGTTTTATTTTTTAACCAAACGGGATGCCCGCCTGCGCGGGCATGACAGCGTGTTTAATGCCGCATCGGCCACTAACACACTTATTTTGAAAGAAGACTAAACTAAAAGAGTCATAAAGTCATGTTTTTCTGTTGATTCTATGGCCGCATCCTTTCATGGTAGGCACGTTTTCCTATCCAGAATCGAAAGAGGCTTTTTCCCATGATCCTATCCCCCGCCGCCATGCTCAAACGTATTCACGACACCAAGGCTGTCTCTATCTGGAATCACCAGACAGGCCCCATTTTCTGGTATGCCGCCAGCGTGCCCGGACCCTTTTATGTGAATACTGAGCTTGTGATCGGCAAGGATCTCTCCGCCTCTCTGCTGAAGCAAATTACGGCGATTGTAGCGGAAACGCCGACGGCGGCCGAGCGCGCGCAAAAGCTAGAGACGATGATCATGGACGCGTATAACGCCGATGCGACCTTTCAAAACATTATTGAAACGATGGTGGCCAAGACGAAAGAGTCTTTCTCGACTGACTCCTTTTCACTGATTTCCGGCGGCGAGAGGCGCGATTGGCTGTTTTCCATTCCTATGGCCAAATTGATGGGCCTTCGGCACGTTTATCTGTTCAAAAACGGCGATTTTTACTGTGAAAAGCCGCTGAAAATGGGCGAGGTTGCGCTGCATGTTGCCGACCTGATCAACAACGCCGCCAGCTATTTTGATGCGTGGCTCCCCATCCTTGAAAAAGCGGGACTAGCCTGCGTCGGCACGGTGTCCGTCAATGTACGCGGCAACATTGGAACAGATCGCCTGAAAGCCAATGGGCAAAAGGTCGTGACGCTAAACACCATCGACACAGGCTTTTTTGAGCAGTCCCAAGCGGACGGCTTGATCGACGCCAAAACGCTGGAGGAAATCCGCCTGTTCTTTAAGGGCGCACCAGAATGGGCAGCAGCGTATTTGATGGACAAGCCCGCTTTGTTCAACGCGAGCGGTATCGACGCCAAATCGTTTGAGCGGCTAGAGACGTTCTTTACAAAGGATCCTTGGGGATTGAAGGGAACACACGCGGCCTTTTTTGAGGCGATGCACGCGGCGATTGACAAGCGTAAAGCGCAAAAGGCCTAGCAGGCTAAGGCGTTTTAACGGCTTCAGGAGAGGCGGCGCTGTCACCCTTTTGCACTGTCGTTTCCTGCGTTTGCGAGGCCAAAACACTGCTTGTTTTTGTCATAAAGTTCAGGTCTTTCGATAGCCCCATTTCAGTCAGCGCCGATTGCAGCGCGGCCAGAGTTTTGCGGTCGCTTTCCATGGCTTCCAGTTGACGGCGACGGTAATCAGTAAACGCCTCGCAAGCTTGGTTTGTTTCCTTTTGCACGGCGGGGTCCACTTTCTTTTGTGCTAGAACGGGCGCAGGAGCGCCCTTCTCGGCCTTATTCGACTGCGCCTCGCGATCCAGAGCCGACGTGGAAACACGCGACGCCATGATGGATTTGACTACTGAACTAGGAAGAGAAGCAAAACGCACCTTGAACGGATCGCGGCCAAGAATATGAACAAGCTGCGCCGCTTCCTCTTCTTTGGACAGCTCTTGATCCGCCACAGCAAACGGTTTCCAGTTTTGTTGCGCGATCAAAAAGCCCTCTTTGTCCTCCTCCGTCGATTCAACAGGGAAAATATGCTGGGTGTTGTTTTCGATCGACGGCAAACTTGTCAGATTTAAAGGGCGCACGGGCTCGGCCTTCACGGGCACGGCAGAGGCAACCAACTGGGGAGGCTTTGTTTCTTCGACGATAGGACGCGCGGCGTCCTCTTCCTCTTTCTTTTGATTTTCTTCGAAAGCATCCAGATCAACCCACTTGGCACCAAAGGCAAAGGGGTCTTGCGTCTGCGCCTGAGCTTGGTTGCCAGAGAAAGAAAAGAGCGCCATCAAAGCAAAACAAAGCGCAAAAAAGCCACCACGCGCCAAAAGGGCACGGGAGTCCATCCGTTTCGCTGTTGTTTTTCTTGTCATGGCAACCTGCCAAATCCATGTCTTTCAACACTGATTCTATGACAAGAAGCCTAATAAATGCTGAATGTTAGACCTTTTAAAGACCCCTTTTTTGTCTGAAAAGCCCAAACCGCGCGCGCCTTTCCTACCCCTTTTAAGAATTCCCATTGTTTAAACGAAGAAAACTGATAATAATGGCCTTACTTTCCGTTTTCTTTTACTTGCGTGAGGTCGTACGTTGTCATCTTGTGATTTCTCGGCTCCCTCTCAAGGAGTTCAGGTCGAAGCCGTTGTAAAATGGTTTAACCTTTCAAAAGGTTTTGGTTTTGTCGCGCCTGCGGACAATTCTCCTGATGCCTTCATGCATGTGTCTGTTTTGACTCGCGCAGGGCTTCAGCAAATCGCGGAAGGAACAAAACTTCTGGTCGAAATCGACGACGGCCCCAAGGGACGCCAGATCCTTCAGATCATCTCGGTTCTGGGACAAGGGGAAGTGCCGCCCGAGTCTCTTCCATCGCGCCCTATCCCCACGGGCCCGACTGAAGACATGCAAGGCACGGTCAAATGGTTCAAGCCGGAAAAAGGCTTCGGCTTTGTTGCGCCCGAAGATGGCGGCAAGGATATCTTTATCCATAAAAGCATTGTCGCCCGCCTTGGGCTTGCGACCTTGGAAAATGGACAGCATGTCAAAATGGCCGTCCACACATCCCCCAAGGGCCGCGAAGCCGTATCGGTTGAGCTGCTTTAAGAGGTCTTTATTGCCCCGTTAGGATGCGATCAACCAGCTGCTTGACAATCGGGATTGCTGCGCCCGCATAGAACGGGTCTTCGCCAAAGCGATAGCAATTATGCCCTGCAAACATCAGATAATTGTCAATATCGCCCTCATGCGCGACGTTTTGCAGCGACTTTTGAATGCAGAACGAGCGCGGATCGGCCATGCGTCCCGTCGTGCCGCTTTCGCCTTGCGACCAGTTCGAAAATTGGCACTGCGACAGGCAACCCATGCAGTTGGTTTGATCCACCTGAATCTCACGCGCCTCTTCGGGCGTGACGAAAATCAGTGTGCTGTCGGGCGTACGCAAAGCCTTGGTTAGCCCCGCCTGCATCCAGCCTTCGGCCTTGGAAAGATCATCCGGCAAGATATAGATCGGATTGCCAACCGGCCCCGTTTTAAAGGTCTGCGTAAAGCCATCGCGCGATTCCGTCACATAGGGAATCTGCCGCTCACTGCGCTCATAAAGCTTCTTGAGGAACGGGTTCAAAACCGCCGAGGAATAAAAGCCCGTTGGCGAGAATTTGTTCAACGCCACGTCGCCTTTGCGCACCGTCAAAAGCCTATCCTTCCAGCTTTGCGGGATGGGGCTTTCCTTGGTCAAAAGGGGACGCGTGCCAAATTGAAACGCGATGGGACCAAGTTCAGGATTATCGATCCAGTCCTGCCACTCGGACAGCCACCACACGCCGCCCGCCATGATAATCGGCGTCTCGCCAAGGCCGTATTCGCGCATTTGCTGGCGCAAGGCCATAACGCGGGGATAGGGATCTTCGGGAACCAAAGGATCCTCGCTGTTCGACAGGCCATTATGGCCGCCCGCCCGCCACGGATCTTCATAAACCACGCCGCCCAGAAGCTCGCGCGTTTTGTTGAACGAGCGCAACCACAGCGCACGAAAGGCGCGAGCCGAGGAAACGATAGGATAGTAGAAAAGGTTATAGCGGCCCGCAATTTCGGACACGCGGTAAGGCATACCCGCCCCACACGTCACGCCGTGGACAAGGCCTTTTGTGCCTTCCAAAACGCCTTCCAAAATACGCTCGGCTCCGCCCATTTCCCACAAAACATTGATGTGTAGCGCGCCGTGTCCGCCGGAAACCTCATGCGCTTTTTGAAGCTGCGCGATGCCGCCTGCGATGCCATAGGCCACAAGCTCTTCATGCCGATCTTGGCGCGTTTTGCCGCGATAAAATTGGGGAATGCGAACGCCGTTTTCGTCATAGCTGTCGGCATTGACCGCCGATACCGTTCCAATGCCACCAGCAGCCGCCCATGAACCAGAGCTTATTCCATTGGTCGCAGAAATACCCTTCCCGCCTTCAATCAAGGGCAGGACTTCCCGTCCAGACATGCGCACAGCGCTCAGTGTTTTCACGCGTATCCTATCCTTTCAAAGGGAATATCCCATTATAAACAATCAAGTATAGCTCGCGGGCAACCAGCATAGACGGCGGCGACGCCCCAATCCAGCAATTCTTTTGCCCGCTCAGGCTGCTGCACCGTGTAGGCCAGCAAAGGAACCTTATACCCAATCATTTCCTGCACGCGCGCTTGCGTGAGTTGTTCTTCATAAACGCAAATCGCGCTTGCCTCAACTTGATCAACCTTATCGCGCCACTTCACGTCCCAGCGATCCATCAAAACGCAACGCGGCCAATGAGGCTCAAGCTGCGCCGCAACCTCAAGGCATTCTAGATCAAAGCTGGAAATAACAGGAAGATCATCACGGTCAGGCCATATTTTCGCCATTTCAATCATGGTGACCATCGTCGTCGCCTTGGCCCGTCCAGGGCAAGGCTTGATCTCGACAATCACCGACATATCACTAGCCAGAACAGCGGAAATGACATCGACCAACAAAGGAATCTTCTCGCCTTTAAAGCGAGGATCAAAAGAGACCCCCGCATCAAGATTCTGGAGCGTCTCCCACGTCGCCTCAGCCACAAAGCCTTGGCCGGTCGTGGTGCGCTCCAACGTCTCGTCGTGCATCAAAATGGGGATACCGTCATAGGTTATTTTGACGTCGAACTCGATCCACTTCGCGCCTTGCGCTTTGGCTTCGCGCACCGAGGCCAATGTGTTTTCGGGCGCATTAAGCCCCGCCCCTCGGTGGGCGATGACAGGCGGATTAAAGGCAAGGTGTGGAATCATGGTTGAAAAGTATTAGCTGAAAAAACGAGCCGTTTCCATCCTTTGTTTTTAAATGTGTTTAGGGGCTGGTTTGGGTGTTTTCTGTTTAGATGGATCCATCATCCTCTTGCGGGAGGGCACGAAAAACGCACCAGCTTTTTCGGTAAGAGATAGTCTATTTCATCGGCAAATGTTTAACAGCGCCTTTTCCAGCGTTTGAAAGAGCTGTGTCATCGCGGACAGGGTCTTTGCCTGTGAGTTGCCCCTGAAGTTCTTCAACTTTGGCAGAATGATGCCACCCACCCCCATTACCAATCATATTATTCCGACAGTTGCAGGAGGGTCTTCTAAAATTGTTCTTCCAATCTTTAAAATCAGATTCAAACGCCGCATACAGTGAACCGACGGGGTTTTCAGACCGAAAAGCCGCAACTACACTGGCCTGTTGGGCATCGCCTTGGCTCGCTGAAGGGCACACACTAAAGGGAACCAAATTACTTTCGTTCTGAGTCTTATCCATTTTTTTGGCATAATGATCAAAAAGGTGTGGGTAGATTTCGTATAAGTTTATGATAGATTTGAGGAAAAGGGAGTTTTTGAAGGTGTCACAACAAAAACTGTCCGAAGTGTGGATGTTTTTCGATCTATCG
>JBAZRW010000016.1 GCA_041662785.1 Bdellovibrionales bacterium
TCCACACTTCGGACAGTTTTTGTTGTGACACCTTCAAAAACTCCCTTTTCCTCAAATCTATCATAAACTTATACGAAATCTACCCACACCTTTTTGATCATTATGCCACTTTTTATCTTCACAGGTTCTTTCTTATGGTCGCTGGTTTTACTCTTGTTCTGAAGGCTCGCTTGGGGCGTGGGGCATGTCTTCATCCCCATCAGGTTCATCCCCCACAAAACGCTGAATGCCATCGCGCCAGTCTTGTGCGGTCTGAAAACGACTTGTCCAAATACCGTATTTGCCTGTTTGTGCTTTTTGCTCGGCGGCATAGTACTTTCCCCCCGATACGGCCACGCGTTCTATCGCCCATCCTTTTAAGATTAGATGTTCGGCGATGTCTTGCGCTTTGGGCCCCCTAAACCGGAAGCATTGAGCCAAGGCGGGTGCGTCATCGACGGCGGATTGTTTAATCGTGCATTCGACCGTTTTATTGCCAACATAGTGTTTCAACGCGGACATGGCGTCCTCGCCGCAGCCCCAAGAAACATCTCCCTGCCAACACTGTTGATCGGGGGCCAAAAGATCAACGCCCCACAAAGCCACGTTTTGCCCATTAATGGACAAAACGCCATTGTCTTGCACACAGGGAATGCCTGTTATTTTTTCAACGTCGTCTGCCCATGCCTTTGTTGCAGCGCACAACAAAAGGATTCCGCAGCAACAGAGGGCCTTTATAAAAAAGGCACGTGGCAAAGAAAAGGAAGTGTGGATCATGGGCGCTATCAAACCAGAACATCATGGCCAAATCTTGGCAGATGGTGTTATAAACTTCGGTTTATAGAAAATCCAACTATCAATAAGGAGAGAAAAATGATTCTTGCTGCTGCCCCCAAAACCGGTTCACGCACAGAATATGACACTTTTGGGCCCATAGAGGTTCCCGCAGGCCATTATTGGGGTGCACAGACGGGGCGCAGTTTGATGAATTTCCGCATTGGGGGTGAGCGTATGCCAACCCCGCTTATGAGGGCCTTTGGCGCGGTTAAGAAGGCCGCTGCGCTGGCCAATATGGATTGTGGCAATATGGACGCGACGATTGGCAATGCCATCGTGCAGGCGGCGGATGAGGTCTATCAGGGCAAGTGGGACGGTGAGTTCCCCTTGGTTGTGTGGCAAACGGGCTCTGGCTCGCAGACCAACATGAATGTGAATGAGGTGATCGCCAATCGTGCAATTGAGCTTTTGGGTGGTGAGATCGGCAGCAAGAAACCCGTTCATCCCAACGATCACGTCAACAAGGCGCAAAGCACGAATGACGCGTTTCCCACGGCCATGCATGTTGCGGCGGTGCAGATGATCACGGACGAGCTGATCCCCGCGCTTCAGCATTTCCATAAAGCCATAGACGACAAGGCCAAGGCGTTTGAACCTATCGTCAAGATCGGGCGCACGCATTTGCAAGACGCCGTTCCCCTCACGTTGGGGCAGGAGTTTTCGGGCTATGCGATGCAGCTGGAATTGTCCATTGAGCGCGCACGCGATTCCATGAAGCGCCTCTATCCCCTCGCGCAGGGCGGCACGGCGGTGGGCACGGGCCTCAACGCCAAGAAAGGTTTTGCCGAAAAGTTCGCCGAGCATATCGCGCAGATCACGGGCAAGCCCTTTACTTCTGCGGCCAACAAGTTTGAGGCGCTGGCCAGCCGTGACGCGATGGTTGAGGCGTCGGGCATGATGAACACGATTGCGGTGAGCTTTATGAAGATCGCAAACGACATTCGCCTCCTCGCCTCTGGCCCCAATTGCGGCATTGGTGAGATTTCTCTGCCAGAGAATGAGCCGGGCTCGTCCATTATGCCAGGCAAGGTGAACCCCACGCAGTCGGAAGCCATGACGATGGTCGCGGCGCAGGTGATGGGCAATCATGTCACCGTCAGCGTCGCCGGTGCGAACGGCCATTTTGAGCTGAACGTGTTTAAGCCCGTCATCGCCTTTAACGTGCTGCAGTCCATCCGGCTGCTTACCGATGTGGCGAACAGCTTTACGGATAATTGCGTTGTTGGCATCGTTGCGAACGAAGAGCGCATCGCCTCGCTGGTGTCGCAGTCCCTCATGCTGGTGACGGCGCTCAACCCGCATGTTGGCTATGACAACGCGGCGAAGATCGCGAAGAAAGCGCATAAGGAAGGCAAGACGCTCAAGGCCGTCGCGGTCGAGCTTGGCCTGTTGACGGCGGAAGATTACGGCCGCCTGATCCGCCCGCAAGACATGGTGCATCCGCTTGATTGATGGTTTTGCCCAAGAAGGCGGCAGTGCGAACCTTAAGCGCTCGGTCTTGATCGCGGGGCATCGCACCAGCGTGTCGTTAGAGCCTGCCTTTTGGGAGGAGCTTTGCGTCATAGCAAAAAAGCGTGGCCTGTCCGTCAACCAACTGGTTGCCGAGATCGACGCTGCGCGGACAGGCAACCTCTCCAGCGCACTTAGGCTTTATGTGTTGAAGGTTATCAAGGAATCTTGAACAGGCTTTCTGCGCCGGACTTGTGGGATTCCTTGTACTCGATCATGGCCGCGGCGCTGTCGATTTCGGCCTCTAACGAGCGGATGTATTCCTTCAAATCCTGAATCGAAAGTCCCTGCAAATCGACAGGTTTTGGGGCAGGGCGGGGCGGGTCAAGGTCATCGGGGTTGATCATGGGGTCACCAAAGGGATAGTTTGGCAAGCAACCTTATGCTATGCTGAACTTTATCAGAATAAGAGAGGAAAGCAGATCATGCAACGAATAGCTCTTATGGGATTGTTTTTAGTTCTCGCGGCCTGTTCTTCAAAGCCGGACTATCCGGCAGGCGTGACGACAAACGCCGTCATGGGCGAAAAGGAGCGAGGGCTTATTTACACGCAGCCCGTTTCAGAAGGCCATAACGCCATTTGCGTTGGCGAGTGGTGCAGCTGCGATTCTGAATAAGCCCCGTCTTCCTAAATAAATCATGAAGAAACCAAACGGGATCCCCGCTTTCGCGGGGATGACGTGGTGTTTGTTGTGAGGATGGAGATAACGAGTGAGTGATGCAAAGATATTGGTGCTAAATAGCGATGTTATGCACGATCACTTGCCTCTTATCCGTCATCCCCGCGAAAGCGGGGATCCCGTTTCCTTGTTTTTTCGGATAGGTTTGTTCATTCGCTTCGTGGTATAATTGAGCAGAGGTGGGGTCCACCTATCTGATATATAACGATCATTTCTTCGCTATTTAGGGCTGGAATCTTTTGGCCATCTTGTTATGATGGAAGGCAAGACGCGAGCTTTCTCCTTTGAAGAAGGCCGCCTCTAATCGATCCAGAAAAACTTTTTGCTTTTGGATCGTCCGGTTGTTTCGTGCGACCGGATGACGCGAAATCTTGCCTTTTATTTGTGATTGGAGAGTCCTCTATGTCTTTGCCCTTGATGCCAAAAGCTACCGCCGTATGGCTGGTTGAAAATACGATGCTGACGTTCGATCAAATCGGCATGTTCTGCGGTCTGCACAAGTTAGAGGTTCAGGCGATTGCCGATGGCGATGTCGCAACGGGCATCTTGGGATTGAACCCCACGATGAACGGTCAGCTGACCGCTGAGGAAATCAAGCGCTGTGAGGGCGACAGCCGCGCTCATCTGAAGATGACGCGCAGTGAGCTGCCCCAGCCTGTCACACGCGCCAAGGGACCCCGCTATACGCCCGTGTCCAAACGTGCGGACAAGCCCGATGCCATTTCCTATCTTATCAAAACGTACCCTGAGCTTTTGGACGCGCAGGTTGCGCGTCTTTTGGGCACGACCAAGGACACCATTGCCAAGGTGCGTGAAAAGTCGCACTGGAACGCGACAAACATCAAGCCACGCAACCCTGTGTTGCTTGGCCTTTGCAAGCAAACCGATCTGGATGCCGCGTTGAAACGCGCCTCGCGCCGCGTGGCACGTGAGCAAAAGGCGGCGGGCATTGTGCCAACCGATCCGATGGCACAACCAGAAAGCACATCGCCTTTCAAGGATTTTGATGCGCCTTCGGAAAACCGCCATGAGCCGTTCGTGACCTTTGGCGGCAGCGACGGGCAACAACCCGACGTCGCACCAGAAGATATGGAAAAGAGCTTGGGGTAATCTCTCCCCTTTCTGCTTCACCAAAAAAAAGCCAAAGAGCACACCTCTTTGGCTTTTTTAATAGACATCTTGCATAACCACGTGATGAAAATTAAAAAACGCCGTCATTCCGCATTTGCGCCCGCCTACGCTACTGACGCAGCTTCGGCAAGGCAGGTTGCCGCGCTCCCGTTGGTAGCTCGCAATGACGGCCTTTTATTTGGTTAATGGGCTAACATCCTTGGGAAACTATTTGACGTTCACGACATCGGTTTGTACTGTTTTCTTCTATTTTATTCTGAGGAGAAAAACATGCGAAACCCATTTGTCATCCAGCTATCGGAAATGGATTTGGATAAACCCAATCACTTTATGTGGAAAGAGATAAGTAGGGGTGACGGCCTTCCTATGCGTCGCTTTTTTAATGATGTCCTGCGTGGAAAAGCCCATATGCTTTCCCGTCAAGACGGGTTGCGTAAAAAATCAAAAAAAGAATATAGGAAAGAAGCGCGAGATATTATGTTCACACTTCGTGACTTTCCTTTTGGGATCCATCAGATTTTACCTGTGGCCGCGGCTGTGGGGTTGCCCAATCTTCTTCGTCGTCGCCAGACAGAAAAGGATGTGGAGAAGGGAATTAGCGGACGCCATATCGCTTTGTTGTGGCATAATGCCTCAAAACAGGTTGTCGGCCTTTCGGTTTTAGAGAGAACGGTTGAACCTAACCAAGCCGAGCTTTCCGTCTATAAGAATCCCTGTTTGCAGAGCAAAACATTTCTTGTGGCCGTCAAGGAATATATGGCGTGGTCACAGCGGGTTGCTGGTTACAAACATTTTGTGGCGCACATAGAAGCGCTCACGGACACGCAGCGCGGCAATCGTGCTGCTCAGCGATTTGCCCATAAACTTGGGTTTGCTCAAACGGGTTTTCGTGGCAAGGACGATCCCAAGGGGAACGGCAAGGATACGCTTGTTTTTTCTGTGCGTGACTGGAAGCCGTCTTGTGCGTGTGGGTGAGCAGAAAGCGAGCGAAGGTGGACAAAATTTTGTTATCGTGAATTCCAAAATTGACGGAAATAGGAACATTTTCCCTTTTTGTCTAGCTTCAAGAAATAGCATCCTATGTGTTCTGTACTGTTTCTTTCCTTAAATTTCCAGATAGCTGTTCCTATACCTTCCGGACTCTCATGAAGAATTTCTATTTCAACATATTCAATATTTTGATTTTTTATCCCCTGCCATGCTGAAACGACCGATTCGATTGAAGTGAGGGGGGGTTCGAAAGGATTTTCATAATATTCCAGCTTTGTCGCCAGTATAGCTGCAATGAGATCTGGCTTCTTTTCAAGCCAGATCGTTTTCATGTCTTCCAGCCATTTTTGAACGGATGATGTCATCTCTGTTCCTCTCACTAGTTTGTTCACAACCGCTTCTTCGCAAAGGTGCGGCCTGAATGGGATTTGAGGTATTTTTCAAAAGCGAAAGCCTGATCAATATCAGAAAAGGCAATGTAGCTTTTTAAAATCCAAGGTCTATATTTTGAGGTGTGAGGAACCTCGCCTGCGTTGTGTCTTTTTAGGCGGGATTTCAAATCATCGGTCACGCTAACATAAAAATGTTCGCCTTGTTGCGAAGTAAGAATATAGACATATTTCATCAAAGGATAATAACTGGCTTGCCGAGGCGTAGCAAGCGCGGCAATCAGCCCGGCTTCGCCATTATAATAGTTCAGATTTTGTGGAACCAGTCCGGCTGCGTTCCTTCGGAACTACGCCGCGACAGTCTTCGCTTGCTTCGTCTTCTATTGCTCGGCTTGCCGAGGCGTAGCTTGCGAAGCAAGCGAAGACTGGTGGACCTGATCGGGATCGAACCGACGACCTCGTCATTGCGAACGACGCGCTCTCCCAGCTGAGCTACAGGCCCGTTTTACCAAACGGCGAGGGTCTTTATGATAGGGCGCGGCAAGGTTGTCAAGCTTCCCTTGCCATTCTTATCGTTAACGATTAACCTAGGTGCAGTTCCACGAAGAGAAGGAGGGCTTATGTCCGTTCTAATGTCGCTTTTTGCCGCTTTAATCGAGATTACGAAGCTTGTCCTTGGCCTCTATATTTGGGTCTTGATTGTTAGCGCTGTGCTAAGCTGGCTTGTCGCTTTTGACATTGTTAACAACCGCAATCGGTTTGTTCAAAGTATTGGGGAACTTTGCTCTCGTCTGACCGAGCCGCTCTTGCGTCCCATTCGTCGTTTTATTCCCTTGGTTGGTGGGCTTGATCTTTCTCCCGTTGTTTTGATCTTTGCGATCATGTTCATCCAATCCTTCCTCGCCCATCTTTTGGCTTATTGACCCCCATGACCGCACGTTTGATCGATGGTTTGGCGATGGCGGGACAGATTCGCGCGGGTCTGGCCGAACATGCCTTGGATATGAAGGAGCGTCAGGGCGGCGTTGTGCCAAGCTTGGCCGTCATCCTTGTCGGGGATGATCCTGCCAGTCAGGTCTATGTGCGCAACAAGAACCGCGTGTGCGAAGAGGTTGGCTTTCGTTCTTATAGCCACACGCTCCCCTCTTCGGCGACCGAGATGGAGCTTTTGACGCTTATCAATGAGCTTAACAACAACCCTCAAGTTAATGGAATCCTTGTACAACTTCCCTTGCCTGAGCATTTCAATGAACGCACGGTGATCAACGCGATCGATCCCATTAAGGACGTGGACGGCTTCCATCCCGTTAATGTCGGCCGGCAGACGACGGGACTGATGAGCCTTGCGCCCTGTACGCCTTTGGGCTGCATGATGATGCTCAACGATACGATTTCTGATCTTGGCGGTAAGAAGGCTCTGGTTGTGGGGCGCTCGAACATCGTTGGCAAGCCGATGGCGCTGATGCTGCTTCAGTCCAGTTGCACGGTGACCATAGCGCACTCGCGCACGCAAAACCTGCGCGAGGAATGCCTTGCTGCCGATATCCTTGTGGCGGCCATTGGCAAGCCCGCCGCTATCAAGGGTGACTGGATCAAAGAAGGCGCGGTTGTGATCGATGTTGGCATCAACCGCGTGATGGATCCCGAAACGGGCAAGCATAAACTATGCGGCGACGTGGAATTTGATGTGGCGCGGGAACGCGCCTTAGCGATCACGCCTGTTCCGGGTGGGGTGGGGCCGATGACCATCGCATGCCTGATGCAAAACACGATGCAGGCGACGATGATGCAAAACGGCTGGGGCTGGTAGGCGATGGCCGCCGCTGTTGCCCCCTTGCAGCTTAGCGCCCTTGTGGTGGCGCATAATGAGGCGGCGCAGCTGGCGACCTGCCTTGATGGCCTTTCCTTTTGTGATGAAATTGTGGTGGTGCTTGACCGTTGCACCGATGGCTCACGCGACATTGCGGCGGGGCGCGGCGCTAAGATCATCGAAGGCGCGTGGGAGATCGAAGGCGCAAGGCGTCAAGCGGGCCAAGCGGCTTGCGCGGGACGCTGGGTTTTTGAGGTGGACGCGGATGAGCGTGTGCCCGCTGCCTTGGCAAAAGAAATACGCTCGGTTTTAAAAGCTCGTGAGGCCGCCGGAGAGCAAGGCGTGGCCTTTTGGCGCATCCCGTTCGACAATTATATAGGGGATCGTCTGGTGCGCTATGGTTGGGGCGCAAGCTTTGGCGTGAGTGCCAAGGCGATCCTGTACCGTAAGGGCATCAAGCATTGGGGCGCGCAGCGCGTGCATCCCAAAGTCCTTATGGATGGCGTTGCGGGCGAGGCCTTGACAACCCGCATGGCGCATTATGTGGACAATGATGTCTCGGACATGATCCAGCGGCTTGATCGCTACACGACCCTTCATGCCCGCGACATGGTTGAGGAGGGCGACCGCAGCACGCTTCGTAAGAACGTGGCGCGGATTTTGGGGCGTTTTTATAAATGCTACGTTCTGCGAAAAGGTTACCGCGAGGGCGCTTTGGGTATCGTGATCGCGGTGTGCGCGGGGCTTTATCCTTTCCTGTCCTATGTCAAAGCGCAGGAATTAACTAAAAAGTAAGTATATCGGGTCGTTTTTTATTGAAATAGGGCGGGAATGTGACCCCGAAAGTAATGTCTGAACATAATTTAAACCACTTTTGTAGTATAATGCGTTAGTTGAAATTTTTTTAAAGTTAGGATTGAAATGGCCCGTAAACCCGCCCCGCAAGAAGGACGAGTTCAGTTTTCTAAAAATTCTTTTCGTTTGCTTCTCACGAACAGCATGGTTGGCGTTGCCGCCTGTGTGACGCTTTATGCGTCGGCTCTTGGATTTCATTCTTATTCAAAACAGTTGACCGCCCCCCCGACAGTTTCCTCCTATGCTGGATGGGTTATTCAAAAGGGCGTTGATAAGGCCCTTGGCATAACGACACCACCGCCTCTGGCAGTGCAGCCACAGCCATCCACACCTTCGAATCAAGTCCATCAATCTAAGGAATCGCCTGTTAAAGCAGCTGATGCAATTGCTGCGATCCGTAGGCAGAACCTTGTGGAAGCCGAAATGAAGGCCATAACAGAGGCTGAGGAAAGCACTTTCGTTGCCATTTCTGTTAACAAAGAGGCGGGCAAGATGCCTTCCCAATTGGCCGCATATCTAGAAAAAACCCCCGCTGTTGGAGCGAATGTTCAGAAAAAAGCGGAGACGATGCGCAAGCAACTGCCTTCAACCGTTGATCAAGCTAGAGAAAGTGGGCTGATTGATGATTTTGCTTTGGTAGAAGAAATAACAGGGTTTTCTATAACAAAGAGCATGACCCTTAGTGCCTTTGAATCGTCAATGGGAACGGATCCAAAGGCGGGCAAGGACGTTCTCCAAGTTAAAATGCCGACCTTTTTGGACAGCCTCCTTTGTTATGGCGACAGCTTTGTCAAATTAGTTCGGCCCTTTCGTAAGTCCGTGGCCGACGATGTCGAGCATATATTGCCTTATATCAAAACAAAAAACGGTTCTTTCCTGTTTGATGATGAGGGGTACCGACGCGACCACAAAAACCAGTCCTTGCATGTTAAAGGAATAAAAAAACCTCTTTTGAAGGACAAGGTTGAGAGCCTTCGCAATGATCGGTTTGTTGCGGGCATGTTTACGGCGTTTCGTCTTCAGGGTATCAAGCAAAAAACATGGGCCAAGTACCAAGACGATCCAGAGGCCATGGAATTTCTTAAAATGCTGGGAGATGGTTTTCCTAGGCTGGCGCATGCTTTTGGGCCGGCAGGTGTGGATCGCGCCATTCGTCAGCGCAATCATCTGGCAAAAAAAGGATTTCCTAATGAATCTATCCGTGAGTTTTTCAAGATAAATGGGGAAGAGCCAACGTATAGAGCCTGTTTCCGGTTTGCAGGGGTGGCCCACGAAACTTCGGCGATAATTGATGAGCTTATTGGGCAGGAAATGGTGACGAAGAAGGTGCAAAGAGTTGCCCTTAACGCCTCTAGAATAAAATCCCATCAGGGGGCCAAGCCTCCGGCTTTAAGACTTTAAGCCTGTGCCCACTTTTTTACTTTAGCTCTTCCAGCAATTCCTTCGCCTCTTTATCCCCCGCATACGTTTCGCCCATCGCCACGGCCTTTTCTAACGCCTCTTTGGCGCGGGGCTTGTCGCCCCGTTTCGCCATTAACGCACCATAGTGATAATACATCTGCGCGGGCAGCGGAGGCGTAGCGGCCATCGCACGATCCATAATGGTGAGTGCTTGATCCAGCTTGCCTTGGCGGAAATAGACCCACGCCAGCGTGTCCATCAGCAAAGGATTAGGCGAGCTGATAAATCGTTCAGCGGCTAGCCGCGCCTTTTCCAATGCTGCCGAGTCATTGAAACGATGATCCGCAATGCTTTGCGCCATATTGTTGGCGGCCACGTTAAGGTCTGGATTACGCGCCAATAGCTTTTCATACAGCGCGATGGCTTCATCCGAATGGCCGTTCTCGTCATAAAGACCGGCGATCGTCAACGGAATTTTGTAGTCCGCAGGATTAGCGGTCATGCCTTTTTCTAAAACGGCGATGGCCTTGTCGATCTGCTTTTCCTTGGTTAAAAGAAAGGCGCGTCCCAAATAGGGTTTGGGATTGTGCGCACCCGTAGCGATCACCTGATCAAAAGCGGCGGCAGCCTCTTGGGGCTTGTTCGTTTTAAGATAACTTTCCCCAAGAGAGGTCAGGGCAAACACGCTTTTTTCAGGAAGGCTTTGGATAAAATCAATGATGGATTGAGGCCGTTCGGCCTTTTCCTCCAAAGCGACAAAAGACCCCATGGCGTGCTCGGCCAAAGGAGAAAGAGGTTCTGCCTTAATGATCTGTTGGAAATGGGCGATGGCTTCTTCCGTCTTGCCTTGTGCCGCAAGCATTCTGCCTTTTAGGAAAGTTGCGGTGAGGGTCTGCCCTTCAAAGGCCTGAAGTTTTTCAAGAGCCTCTTCGGCCAGCGGCCAGTTTTGGGCGCTGATGGCAAGGCGAGCGGTGCTTTCCCAACCAATGGCATAACTTGGCATCGCTTTGGTCACAAGCGCCAAATGCTCAAGGCCCTGTTTGGCGTTTCCTTTGGCTTCCATCATTTGGGCGAGGCGAACGCGCGCAGGGATGTTGTCAGGGTTGTGTTCCAGCAGTTGCTCAAGCGTATCAAGGGCAAGGTCAAGCCTTCCTTGTGACAACAAAACCTCGCTTAGGAGCTGGTATGAGCTAATGGTCTTGGGATTGTCGCGGATGATCGAGCGAAGATCGGTCACGGCGGCCTGATAGGCTCCATCGTCAAACGCCATCGTCGCACGAATAAAAAGCGCGTCGGCATGGCCGGCATTCTTTTCCAAAATCGTGGCCACTAATTTCTGCGCCAAGGCTCTGTCGCCCTTCGTGACATGAAGGCGGGCAAGGGTTGCGCTGGCGTTAAGGCTGGCCGGACTTTGGGTGTCCTTAATGACAATTTTTTCTAACAGTGCCGCGGCGCGATCCGTGTCCTTATGCGCCATGTACAAATCGGCCAGCCAGAAATAGGGTTCATTATGATCGGGATGTTTTTCCATGATAGCATGGATTTCTTGCTCGGCGCTTTCAAGGTCGCGCGCGTTGTCCAGAAAATCGACAAGTTTATGTTTGATGTCCCAGTCTTCGGGGAAATCCGTGGCCGTTTTGCGCAGGAGTTTTTCGGCGCCATCAAGGTCGGCAGCCTTGGCGTAAAAGGACGCCAGAGAAAGGCGATAGCGTGACTCGTTGGGCTTCAGTTTAAAAATGGTTTCATAGGCTTCGGTGATTTTTGGCAGGTTCTTCGATTTTTCGTATAAAGCGGCCTTTAGAAGTAAAAGAGAAACATTCTTGGGACTGTTTTTCAGTCCCTCCTCTAAAACAGAGACGGCTTTGGCTTCATCGCCTTTTTCCCTGTAAAGGCCTGTTAGCACGGACGTAGCCGTTATATTGGCAGGCTCTTTTTGAAGCGCGGAAAGGGCTTCTTTTTCCGCCTCGTCCAATTTCTTCTGGCGCAAATAGACCGCACCTAAGAGGGCGTGCGCCTCGGCGTTATTGGGCGCGGAGGATAGGACGGTGTTCAGTCGTTTAAGCGCCTGCTCATGCTGGTCGCCCGCCATGAAATACTGCGAAAGTTTTAGCAGCGCTGGCGCATAATGCGCGTCTTGTTCCTCGGCATGGCTGTAGTTGGCAAAGGCATTTTGAAAATCGCCCTCGGCCTCATCAACGAGGCCTAGGTGATATCGTACTTCAGCGCTGGCAGGCAGCTGCTGGGCGGCATTTTTGTACTCAAGGCGAGCTTTGACGTAGTTTTCTTGTTCATAATAAGCGTTGCCGCGCTCAATGTAACGTGCGGCTTTTTGTTCTGGCTTGTCACAACCAGAAAGAAAAAGGGCGACGACAATAAGAAAGGCGGCTATTGGCTTCATGATAAAGTCTCATTCAAAACGATCCCGATAATATTGGCCGAGGCAAGAAGTTCAAGGGTGCGGGTTACGTCATCCGTTTTTGTCTTCCCTTCGCGCACAACCACCAGAACCGCATCGACATGCGGAACAAAGGCCAAGGAATCGTCCTGTGCCAGAACGGGCGGCATATCATAGATAACCAGGCGGTCGGGGTAGCGTGTCTTCATCTCGTGCGCGAGCGCGGCCATCTTGGGTAGGCCCAGCGCTTCCGACGATTCATCAAGGGGAGCACCAGCAGGGAGAAGAGCCAGCCGTTCAAAAGAAAGGCGCAAAAGGCAATCGGGCAGCGGCGTGTCGTGCAGCAAGTAATCACTGAGGCCCACCGCAGGAGTCAGGCCAAGAAATTCGTGCAAATTGGGTTTGCGCAAGTCCAAATCTGCCATCAAAACGGTTTGTTTCAAATCCAGCGCGATGCTAAACGCCAGATTAAGACCGATGGTTGTTTTGCCATCGCCATAATTGGGGCTGGTGATGGCCAGTGTCTTGTATTTTTCACGCGCCATGATCTGCAAAACCTGCGTGCGCAGCAAACGAAACACATCCGCTTCTGGACTGCGTGAGCGGTGCGCCAAAATGCGCGAACGTTGCAGTTGATCGTCGGTGATGTCGATTAAAGCTTTATTGCTCTTTAATCGGGGCGGGGCATGGTGGGCGGCGGCATTCCCTGCCGCCGCGCCATGAGGCATGGTCACGTTCAACGAGCGTTCTTGCCTTGCCTTTTGCATGGCCTTTTCAAGTTTATCCATGGGGAGTTCCACGCCTTTCAAAAGAATTACGAAAGCCCGACAAGGCCGGTCAAGAAGGACCAAATCTTGTCAAAGGGCATAAGAGAAAACGACACAATGGCCGCAATGACGACGAGGACGAAGGCCGTAAGGCCGATGGCATAGCGTTTATTTTTATGAACACGACTGACTTCGACTTGCGTTTGAAGGTATGGGACGCTGGCTAGTGGGGCGACGCCGACTAATGAGGCCAAATGATAGGGGCCGCGAACGCTTTGGCCTAGAATCTGGGCGGCGATGACGCTTCCTAAACCGCCAAAAATGGACAGGATAAAGCCCGCCAGCAAAAGAAGGAGGCGGGGCAGCTTCGTATCATCAGGAAGCTCAGGCGGGTCAATGATGCTCATCTTTTGACCCTTGCGATCACGTTCCATTTGCAGGTTCATATCGGCGGTCATTTTCTTGGCTCTAAGCTCGCGATAGCGCATTTGCGCGTTATCATAATCGCGAGCGAGTGATGCCATTTGTTGTTCCGCAACGGGATTGCCTATCACGGCTTGTTTGTACTTTTCCTGTTGCGCCAAAAGAGAGCTGCGCTGCGCCGCTAGCCCTTTGCGTTGTCCTTCAGCCGAGCGCAACTGCGCGACAATGCTTAGATAGGGGGGGTTGTCGGCGTCTTGCTTAACTGAATCGGACGACAGGCTTTGGGCGGGTTGAGATGTCTTTGTTTTTTGAAGCGCATCCAATTGTCGTTTAAGTGACTGCACATCGGGATTTTCAGGGCCATAGGTTTTCTCGGCGGCTGCCAACTGCGTGCGGATATCGGTGATTTTGGCATTAAGCTCAGACTGATCAACGGATGTCCCCACTTGGCCTTTAAGGGCCTCGATTTGTCGGCCTGTTTTGATCACGTCAGGATGGGCAGGGCCATATTGGGCAGAGAGCGTGGCGTATTTTGTTTGCAAGGCTTTCAACTGCAAGGCAGGCGAAGCCAAAACAGAGCCATCGGCAAAGGCGCGAGAATAAGGATCAACAGCCGACAATTGCGCGTGCAAAGCACCAATGGTGCCTTCGTTGGAGGCAATCTGGCTTTCGATATTTTGCAAGCTAATGGCGACGGAGGCTCCGGCCTGTTGATTAAACATCAGCGCTTCGGGACGCGTATCGCCGCTTTCGCCTCTGTACGTGGCAATCTTTTTCTCTTGCTCGACCATGGCTTCTTCAAGCTGTTTGATTTGCGCGTCTAGGAAGGCGCTTGTTTCCTCGGCTTGAGAACGCCGCTGTTTCAAATCCTCGTCCAAAAAGCGGGTGATCAGCTCGTTGGTGACCTGTTGGGCTAAAAGGGGATCTTTATATTTAAAACTCAAGGTGAACGCGATGGCCGAAAGCTGTCCCGCCGTTGCTTTCTGCGCCGAGGCTGGGTTGGCAAGCAAAGTGCTTACAAGATCCAGCTTGATCTTTTTGCGCATGTCGTCGGCGACAAGATCGATAGGCGTGTTCGCGCGCGCTTTGGGGTAAAGGTTGAACTTGGTGATAATCTCGATAAGCGAGCCTGTGGAAAGCACCTTTTGTTGCAGACGGCTGATGCGCAGGTCGGCCAGCGCTTCAAGCACATTAGCGGGGTTGGTTCCGGCTGAAGCAGAGATGCCTTCTGGGATTTCTGAGGCTTCAATTTCAACGGTGGCGCTTGATTGATAAGTGGAATAAAGCGCGACGAAAATCATGCTCATAATTAAAAGCAGGCCGAAGGTCAGCGCAAAGAGCTTATAGCGACGTTTAAGGATCGAAAAGTATTCGGAAAGGGGAAGCTCATCCATGGGTATTGTCTCCAAAGAGGGAAAGAGGGGCGTGGCTCATGGGGCCCCGCTGATTAAAGGGCGGTAAGAGATCGTGACCATGGCGGCATTGTCCTTGGCCTTGTTACTGGTTCCGCGATAGCTCTCTTCGCGATAGCGATAGGTTGCATCCACGTCTATATCTTCAAACGCGTGATAGACAAGGCCAGCCTTGCCGCCAATCTTGTTTTCTAGGGTTGATGTGGTGATAATGCCGGATTGTTCGGCCCGTGCGTAATCGCCGCCGATGACAAGAGAAAACAACTTGCTGAGCGCGTGATTTTCTTGCACGTAAACGGAAGTGAGCAGGGACGACGTTCCGTTGCTATAAGGCTGCTGGGCGCGTTTTGAGCCTAGGGAAAGCGTGTCCTGTGCCCCCTTGTAATTTAAGGCCGCAGAATAAACAGAGCTCCACTCCCATGACGCGTTGGGGCTGCCGGTGCGGTCTTGCTTAGAGGCTTCAAGACCCGCCATCAGGCGCGTGGTTAAACGCGGCGTAAGGGTGATGTTAAGGCCAAAATTGGGGCCTAGGCTATCCACGGTTTCATCAATGTTGTTTTGTGTTTGATAGCGCCGCGCGTTGAGAGCGAAAAGGCCGGACGTGTCGGCCGTAAAGGCATGAGTCCATGTCGTTGCCGCCGCGTAAAGATTGTAGTTGGTATAAACCTTATCGTCATAGCGCGAAACGGCGGCTGATGTAGACACCGAAATTTTGTTGGTGGCGTTGGCGATAAAGGAAAGCTCAGGGGAAACGGAAAGACCCCAATGCCGCACGGCTTTCGTGTTTGTGCCCAAACTCGTTATTTCGCTGGTGCGAGTTGTGTCGTAATCGCCACTTGCCCCCAGAAGAGCCTCCCACTGTGTGCAGCGTTTGAGGAGTTGAGTTTGATTGTGAAAATCCGTGGAGTTATAAGTCGCTTCGTTGAACAGGTTTTGCTTGACCGTATTGGCAAAGCTTACCTCGGCGGTGGGCGTTTGGCTTAAAGCGTTAAGACTGACGGACGTGATTGAGCCATACAGCTCAACAGGGTTTCGCGTGCGCATCAGGGCATTAGACTCCCATGAGCCACCTTGTGAGAAGGCAGGCTCAAAGCGCCAATTGCCCGCCTGTGCACAGGGAATAAACGTAAGCGCGGCCAGCAAAAGCGTAGCGGAAGTTAGCCGCAAGGGGAGGGCAAGCGCCATGGTTTAGAAAAGCCCCGCCGTTGGAACTACGATAACATCACCGGGCATCAGCGTGATGTCCTTGTCCAGATTATCCCCATCGGCAACATCGTCATAGGGGAAATTGATCGATGTTTCCTGATCGTTTATCCGGCGTAGGATTTTGATCCCGCCTTCGTTGGCAAAGGTTGTCAGGCCACCTGCTTGGCTAAGCGCCTGCATAACAGTGAGCCTGCGTCCCATGACGATTTCTCCGGGCTTGGCGACTTGTCCCATGACATTGATCGTGTGGCCTAGGGGGGCTTTGACGATCACCGAGACGGAAGCTTCGGGAATCGTGGTCTTCAATTTCTCTTTGATCAATTCCTGTGCCATGGTGGGGGTCAGGTTGATGAGGCTGACCGTACCGGCCAGCGGAAAGGTAATAGAGCCATCGGGCAGAACCACGATTTCGCGGTCTAGGCCTTCTTCTTTCCAGACGGTGACTTGCAACACGTCGCCCGCGCGAATGGTGAAGGCGGGGTCGGCAGCTTGCGCGGGGAAGGGAAGGGTCGTGAAAATAGTCAAAACAAGGAACAGTGAAATAACAAAACGCATCTTGGTCTCCTTATAAAAATCAGGTCAAACGCCGTGCCTACAAAGGCTATAAATCCTACAGAAATTAATAAAAAAAGTCAAGTGTTTTTTCAGCTTTTCAATAAGTTAACACTTTTTTCTCATGTAAGAAACCAAAAACGTTAACCAATTAACCCATAAAAAGTTCTTTGTCTTTTGGGGGGTTAGAAGGAAGAATGACAAGCGTCTTGGGCAAGGGCGAAAGGGGCGTGTTTTTTCTCACGGCCAAGGGCGAAAATAGTTTCGCTTGATGAAAAGAATCTTGGGCTATTTGGGTGCATAGGGATTCCCATGGGCAGCTGCGGCATGCCCGTCTGATGGCTCCTTTGGCAAAGGCGCTGCGCATCCTTTGGGTCAACGGCTCGGTGAGGGCAAGGCGGCTGCCCAGCTCCCATTTTTGCGGTTTGCCGATATGGCGCGATAAATCGGCCAGAGCAAGCCGATCCATTTCCTGCTCATGAATGTTCTTGCATTTTTGAGAGTCCATGTGAGGGCAGGCAAAGAAAATGCTTTCGTTATGGCAAATAGAGTCATAACCCGCTACGATGCGCGCAGGGTGGCCGTGGTTTAGCGCTTTGACGATAGCGTTGAAATTTTCTTTGAACTTTTCTGAATAGCCCGCCCCGACATAGGTCAAAAGACAAAGCAGATGGTGGCCGCGTAGTGTGATCACTGATTTCATGAATGAACAAGGCGTGGTTTGAAGGATGTACGAAAGTTTTTATGGCCTGACGGCTAAACCCTTTTCGCTTTTGCCGGATTCGGATTTCCTTTTCTATAGCAAAAGGCATCAGCGCGCCATTACTTTGCTGGACTATGGCATTTTGACGCAAGCGGGCTTTTTGGTGATCACGGGCGATGTGGGCGCGGGCAAGACGACGATCCTTCGCCGCTACCTAAAAAATGTGGGGGACGATGTCACGGTCGGCGTGATTACGAACCCCAGCCAGACGATTGGCCGTCTCTTGGACTGGATCACGATGGCCTTCGATCTGGATGTGAACGAGCGTGATGAGGCGAAACTCTATCACTGCTTTGTTGATTTTTTGCTCGCGCAGTATGCCACGGGCAAGCGCACGGTTTTGATTATCGACGAGGCCCAGAACCTTAGCGCCTCGCAGCTAGAAGAGCTTCGCATGCTCTCGAACGTCAACAACGAAAAAGACCAGATGCTGCAAATTGTTTTACTGGGGCAGCCAGAGCTTCTCAAAACGCTGAAGACAGATGCGCTGCGCCAATTTGTCCAACGCATCGCCGTCCATTGCCATCTTGACGCTTTAGAACCTGCTGAGACGGCGGCCTATATTCGCCACCGCCTTGGCGTTGTGGGCGGCGCGCCCGCGCTGTTCGACGACATTGCCTGTGCGGCGGTGCATTATTTTACAGGCGGCGTGCCGCGCCTCATCAACCTGCTGTGCGATCAGGCGATGGTCTATGCGTTTTCCGAGGATAAGCCTGTGATCAGCGCCGAAACAGTGGCCGAGGTTGCACAGGATCGTGGCCGCATGGGGCTTAGTGCTTTCCGCGCCCTGCCTGACACGTGGCGCCTTACCAACCTTGTTGCCGATATTGAGCCGTATCTGACGGCTATCCGTGCGGCTAAGGTGGGAATTTAATCCCCCTTTGTTGGTAAAATCTTAACCCTCTTCCCTGAAATTAAAAAAAGAGTCGCGCTCGCCTTTAAATGGGAGTAACGGAGCGACCTCAAAAAATAATCATCAACACGATGCCGTCTCGGTATCATTGGAGGGATCGCATAAAGTGAACACGTCGATTGGTCAAAACCGTATTCCTTTTGGGAATAATGTCGTTATGATTGGTTGTGGCAGTATAGGCGGCGGCGTCTTGCCCCTCATTCTGCGTCATTTAGATATCAAGCCGAGCCAGATTACGATCATAACGGCTGATGAACGTGGTGCTGTTGAGGCAGCCCTTTATGGGATTGAGCATATTATCTCTCCCCTGACGCGTGAAAATTACCGAAGTATCCTTGCCAACCGCCTTCATGAAGGCGATTTTCTTGTCAATCTTTCTGTTGATGTCTCTAGTGTTGCCTTGATCGAGCTCTGTCAGGAAACGGGTTCCCTTTACATCGACACCTGCATTGAACCGTGGAGCGGTTTCTATACGGACCCTTCTTTGTCGGTTTCGGACAGATCCAACTATGCTCTTCGTGAGTCGGCGTTGGCGTTAGTGCCAAGTCATATCAAGGGACCTACAGCCGTTTTGACTCATGGGGCGAATCCGGGGTTGGTCTCTCATTTCGTGAAACAGGCGCTTTTGCTGATGGCCAAGGATGTCGGGTTGTCTGTTGCCCTGCCTCAATCGCGCGAACAATGGGCTGCGTTAGCGCAGCAATTGGGCATTAAAGCCATTCATGTCGCCGAGCGCGACACGCAAGTGGCCAATTGTCCCAAGGCGCGAGGCGAATTCGTCAACACTTGGTCTATTGATGGTTTTTATAGCGAGGGGTGTCAGCCTGCTGAGCTAGGCTGGGGCACGCATGAAAAAGAGATGCCTCCTGATGGAGCAGAATGCAAAGAGAACTCGCACCATGCGATTTATTTAGACAGGCCGGGTCGTTTGACGCGAGTCAGAAGCTGGACGCCTTTGGAAGGGGCGTATTACGGGTTTTTGGTTACGCATAATGAAAGCATTTCCCTGTCGGATTATCTTACGGCGTTTGATCAGGGTCGTGCCGTTTATCGCCCGACTTGTCATTATGCCTATCATCCTTGCGACGATGCCGTTTTATCGCTCCACGAACTCAATGGTAAGAATGGTCAGCTACAAGAGCGCCAGCGATTGATGATGGATGAAATTGCTTCAGGCATGGATGAACTTGGTGTTTTGCTGATGGGGCATGAAAAGGGCGTTTATTGGTATGGATCGCGCCTGACAATTGAAGAAGCGCGCGCTTTAGCACCCTATAATAATGCTACCTCGTTGCAGGTGACGAGCACCGTTCTTGCCGGAATGATATGGGCTTTGGAAAATCCGAACGCAGGTATTGTTGAACCTGAACATATGGATTTCGACCGTATTTTGGAAATTGTCATGCCTTATCTTGGCGAGGTTGTCGGGGTGTGGGGTGATTGGACTCCCCTGAAAGATCGGAGCATCTTATTCGATGAGGATGTGGATTTGAGCGATCCTTGGCAATTCAAGAATATGCGCGTTGAATAATTTCTTGCGCGCCTAATATCCAGCCTTTTGGATAAGGCGCGCCTTGGGGAAGGTAAGGGAAACGGTCGTGCCTTTGCCGACCTCGCTTTCAAGCGAGAGCATGCCGCCGTGTAGCTCGACAAGGGCGCGGGTGAGGGGAAGGCCAAGGCCCGTGCCCTGATTTTTTCGGCTGAGTGCGCTTTCGATCTGGCCAAAGGGCGACATGGCGATGGGAATTTCCTCGGCGGACATGCCGATGCCCGTGTCTTTCACGCTGATAATCATCTCTTCGTTAGGATTCATTTGCGCCGATAGGGCCACCGTGCCGCCTTCGGGCGTGAATTTGATGGCGTTGGTCATCAGGTTGGTCAAAATCTGTTTGATCGCGCGTTCCTCGGCGCGGAAAAAAGGAAAAACGGAAGGGATCGAGACGGTCAGCTTGACCTTTCCGGCCTTGGCACGCGCGGCGACAAGGCGTGAGACAGAGCGCACAACATCTTCGACGCTCATCACTGTTTCGGCCAGCTCACGTTTGCCCGCCTCAATCTTGGACATATCCAGAATATCGTTGATGAGCGAGAGGAGGAGTTGGCCGCTGTCGTGAATATCGCCAGCATATTCGACATATTGCGCTTGCCCCACGGGGCCGAAAAGTTGATCGCGAATGATCTCTGAAAAGCCGATAATGGCGTTGAGCGGCGTGCGAAGCTCATGGCTCATGTTGGCCAAAAACTCGGTCTTGCTTCGGTTGGCGAAGTCGGCCTCTTCCTTGGTACGGAGAAGCTCCATCTCGGCCTTGCGGCGTTCCGTGATGTCGAACATCGTGCATTCGAAATGCATGATATCTCCCATCGTGTCGCGCACGGCATGGCCCGTCATATTGACCCAAACTTTGTTGCCTGTGTTTGTTTTAAGCTCAACCTCATGGCCCTGTTGTGTCGCTTCCTCAAGGCGCGAAAACCAATCGTGACGAACGTGGGGATCAACAAAAAGGCTTCCATGCAAGTCGGGTTGGGCCAAAAGAAGCTCTTGTGTGCCTTTAAAGCCCAAGATTTGTGCGATCGTTCTATTGGCGTTCATCCATTCGCCGCTGGGCGCGATTTGACAGATTCCGATGCCCGCGTTTTCAAAAATAGCGCGATACTTCTGTTCGCTTTCGCGCAGCGCGTGCGCCATCTTTTTTTCTTCGGTAATCTTGCGGTTGAGCTCGGCATTCGCTTTATGCAAAGACAGCGCCAGCGAAGAAATCTTGGCGCCGCGCGATCCGGTGACATATAGGTACAGGACAAGACCAAGGGTCAGAGCCGTCCCGACGAAAAGAAGCAAATAGGGCAAAATCGAGAAAAATTCGGCATGGGGCGTTTGCGCATGCGTCAAGTAATTGGCTTTATCACGCAGCATAAAGAACTGTGCGATTGTGACGCCAAGCCCAACCAAAGCGATCCCACCCAAAAATTCATAAGAGGGCCCTGTAGAGGGAGGCTTGGTCGGCGGACTTAGTGGATTTGGTTTTGCGGTCATGGGAAAAGAGGTCTAACCGAAAAGGGAGGGAGGAGAAGCTAGCGAAGAGAACGTGTTATTTTTTGGATTCTTTCCCTGACATACCACCGGGGTGTCCAAGATTGCCGATGAGTTGTTCAAGGATGGTTGTTTCGTGGCCATAGGTGGGGGTGCGCCGATCAATGGGTTCGATAGCGCGGGCCGCAGTAGGATCAAGTACAGAGTCTGCAACAACGATGCCTTCATCGTTAAAGCGAACTTCAAGGGCTTTTTGTTCGATGACTTCAGGATCAAGGAAGGAATACTGCTTCGTGCTGCGTCCGAAGTAGTACCATGTTTTCTCGTCAAAAGTGCTGATTTGCGTGGGGCTGCCCATAATACGGACAACGTCCTCGCGGGTGCTTTCCCCCACTTTGATCTCACTCAGCTTATCCACATCAACCATATGGCCGCGGTTGGCCATGGTTGGTGCGCAAGCGCACAGACCAGCCAAAAGTAAACTTGCGGACAGGGCAGAAAAGAGGCGACGAATCATAGTGGCCATAATGCCTTCAATTGTGTAAGAGGTGAAGGGAAAAGAAGCTAAATCTTGAATTTTCTCTATAACCTAAGAAGGCCCGATCCATGAAGACGCTGCTCCCCCTCCCTGAACCCGAACTTTCTCGCCCCCTTAAGGTTGACCGGATTCCCGCTGGCGGGATCGAAGAGCGGATTGTCGCCACGCCAACCGAACGGGCGGCGCTGGCCAAAAGGTTCTCCCTTCTTGATTTATCGCGCTTTGAGGCGACGTTGAATGTTGACCGCGAAGGCAAGATGTTTGCCGTGACGGGCAGGCTAAGGGCCGAGGTCGTGCAGGCCTGCGTTGTGACGCTTGAGCCAGTGCCAGAGAAAGTTGATGTGCGGATTGACGTTCTTTTTGCGCCGTCCCATCTGATCAAGGAGGATCACGAAGGCGGCCTTGCCGATCTGGGGGAGGCTGACCCTCCCGAGCCTATTGTTGGCGGCATGATCGATCTGGGTGAGTTGGCGGCGCAAAATCTGGCGACGGCGCTTGATCCTTATCCCCGCAAGGAAGGCGCGGCACTTGGTGTGGTCGAAGTTGTGGGAAAGGAAGAGGACTCGGTCGTTCGTAAGCCCTTTACGGTTTTAGAGGGGCTTAAAAACAAAACGGAAAAGCCAGAAGACTGACTTTTCCGCTGGTCGCGAAAAGGCTTTGTTCCTTAGTCTTACAAAGAAAGGCTAGGCAAAGAAAGGTTTGTAGCTTCCATTTCATTTTCTCGGCGAACCCGTTCTAGCCGCGTTTTTTCTTCGGGGGTCAGTCTTTCAACGCCTTCATGGCGGACGACAGCGGCGCGCCACGAAATTCCCGACGTATCTTTCTTTGATCCTGCTGTTTTTTGTTGGTTGTTCATTTTTATAGCCTTTCTTATTAAGGAGCGGAACGATGCCTGTCTCCTTCTAGGATTCCGTAATGCTTTCATCAAGAAAAAGAAGGGCCTACCCATTTCGGGGCCATAAAGGGGCATTAACCCTCTCTTTTTGGGTTTCTTTAACCTGTTTTTCCTTCTTTTCCCTTTTTTCTTGCATTTTTCTGCTTTTGCCCTAAAACCTTGTCTTGTCGCGCAGCTGCCGATTGTCGGTGGTGCGCTTTATTTTTTCGTGAGTATGCTATGGCTGTCCCTAAAAGAAAAACATCGAAGTCCGTTCGTGATATGCGTCGTTCGCACCATGCTCTTGAAGCCACGGGCGTTGCCGAGTGCAAGAACTGCGGCGAACCCAAGCTCCAACATCATGTTTGCTCGGCTTGTGGTCACTACGATGGCCGCGCTGTTGTCAAGTCGAAGTCGGCTTCCTAATCAATCCAGTAACGGGGGTCCCCCGTGACACTTGCACCAAAATCCGCTGACGCCTCTATGGTGATTGCGCTGGATGCTATGGGCGGCGACGATGGCCCTGCTATGGTTATAGCGGGCGCGGCGCTTGCTCATGAGCGTTATCCCAAGCTTTCCTTTATCGTGTTCGGGGATGAGGCACAGGTGCGTCCGCACCTCACCCGTTATCCTTCTCTTGCGGCTTGCTGTGAGCTTCGCCATACAGCCTCTTGTATTTCTTCGGAAATGAAACCTTCTTTGGCCTTGCGGCAAGGGCGTCAGTCGTCCATGCGGCTTGCGATCAATGCCGTGGCAGCGGGCGAGGCGTCCAGCATCGTGTCGGCGGGCAATACGGGCGCGCTGATGGCGATGGCCAAGTTTGTCCTTAAAACAATGGCGGGGATTGATCGCCCTGCGATTGCGACGGTGTTCCCGACGCAGCGCGGCGAGTGCGTGGTTCTGGATTTGGGCGCGAATCTTGAATGCGATGCTGAAAATCTTGTGCAATTTGCCTTGATGGGCGCGATTTTCTGTAATGCCGTTTTGGGCGTTTCCCAGCCTTCGATTGGTCTTCTCAACATCGGTGTTGAGGAAATGAAAGGCCATGACGAAGTGCGGACGGCGGCGGCTATTTTGCGCGATCGGCCTTTGCCGGGTGTTTTTCAAGGCTATGTCGAGGGCAACGATATCATGGAAGGCACGGTCGATGTGATCGTCGCGGACGGCTTTAGCGGCAATATCGCGCTGAAAGCGGCTGAGGGTACGGCCAAGTTTATGGCGCAGATGCTTCGCCAAGCGTTGAAAAGTTCGCTGATGGGGAAAATCGGTTATCTGTTTGCGCGGGGCTGCCTTAAGAAAATGCGGCTGCGCGTTGATCCTCGTCGTTATAATGGGGCGATGTTTTTAGGGCTTCAAGGTGTTTGCGTGAAAAGCCATGGCGGGACGGATCGCGAAGGTTTTGCCAATGCCATTGGCGTTGCGCATGATCTTGTCGCGCATCGCTTTAATGATCGCATCAGACAGGAATTGGCGCGTCATTATGGCGCGGCTGAAGAAGAACGAATCATAACGATTGATTCCATCGCGTTGACGGAAGATGGTTTGTGATGGTGACGCGCTCTGTCCTTTTGGGTTGTGGCGGCGCTCTGCCCAGAACGGTTGTCACCAATCATGATTTGGCGGCGCGCGGCGTTGAAACTTCGCACGACTGGATCATTCAACGCACGGGCATCGCTCAGCGCTATATTGCAGCTGAGGACGAAAAGACGTCAGATCTGGCGACCAGCGCGGCAAGAGCGGCTCTTGCCCAAGCAGGCGTGGATGTCAGCGAGATCGACCTGATTATCGTGGCGACCACAACGCCTGACAATGTTTTCCCCTCGACGGCGGCGCGGGTGCAGGGCAATCTTGGCCTCACGCGAGGGTTTGTTTTTGATCTGCAGGCCGTATGCTCCGGCTTTGTGTATGCTCTTACGGTGGCCGATAATTTTATTCGTTTGGGACAGGCTAAAACGGCTCTTGTCATCGGAGCCGAGACGCTTTCACGCCTTTTGGATTGGAGCGACCGCACAACCTGCGTTTTGTTTGGCGATGGCGCGGGGGCCGTCGTTCTTCAGGCAGCCGAAGGGACAGGCGCTGCTTCGGATTGTGGTATTCTTTCAACGCACCTTCATTCGGATGGCAGCCAGTACGACCATTTGTATGTTGATGGCGGCGTAGGTTCGACGGGGACGTTCGGCCATTTGCGTATGGACGGGCGCGAGGTTTTTCGTCATGCCGTCACGCGCCTGTCCGAGGTTGTGGACGAGGCCTTGGCCGCCAATGGGTTGACGGCGAATGACGTTGATTGGCTCGTGCCTCATCAGGCCAATCGCCGCATTATCGAGGGCATTGCCAAGAAGCTTCACTTGCCGGAGGAGCGCGTGGTGATGACGATTGATCGTCATGCCAATACATCGGCGGCTTCTATCCCTCTTGCCTTGGCGACAGCCGTGGGCGATGGCCGAATCCAAAAGGGTCAGCTTGTCCTTATGAACGCCATGGGCGGCGGCTTTACGTGGGGTTCGGCACTGGTAAGGGTATAGAATCTCTGTCGTTGCGAACGAAGCGAAGCAATCCAGCTGCGCGACGTCCTCCCGCCGCGATGAGTCTTGTGCCGCGTAGGCCACAGAAGTTGGATTGCCACGTCAACTCTGTTGAGCCTCGCGCGATGACGGAGTTTTATTTTGTTTTTGTGTAACCACCCCATGACTTGGCATCAATAACTGTGACCACCACATTTTCTTATAGTTAACGCGCATTTTCTCCTTTTGCGGCGGGGAAAAAGGTGTTTAAGTTAGGTTCGTAGGCGCAATTTTATTGATGAGGAAAAAAATGGCATAATGATCAAAAGGTGTGGGTAGATTCACGATTTTGAGAGCAAAAAGCTGATCATTTTTCTCCGCCGATCCTTCTTCAATCCTCGATGTATTTTGACCTTGTTTTTCCAGTGAGCGAAGGA
>JBAZRW010000017.1 GCA_041662785.1 Bdellovibrionales bacterium
GAAAAACATCCACACTTCGGACAGTTTTTGTTGTGACACCTTCAAAAACTCCCTTTTCCTCAAATCTATCATAAACTTATACGAAATCTACCCACACCTTTTTGATCATTATGCCCCCTTTAGCGTCATCCCCGCGAAAGCGGGGATCCCGTTTTCTTGTTTCTTTATAGGTTAGTTCATAGGCGGATTGGTATCACTCTACGCGCATCGAAACAAACAGCTCCCAAAAGCCTAAACGCTTCCCCGTCCGATTGAGGTATAGGCAACCCCTGTCTTAGCCATCTCTTCCGGCTTGTAGACATTGCGCAAATCGACAAGAACGGGAGCCTGCATGATCTGCTTGGCTTGTTCGAAATCAATGGAGCGAAACTCGTTCCACTCGGTCAGGATCACGGCCACGCAAGCGCCTTGCAAGGCATCATAGGTATCCTTCATCCAATTCACGTTTGGCAAAAGCTTTCCCGCTTCCTCCATCGCGACAGGGTCAAAGGCCTGCACAACCGCACCCGCCGCTTGCAACGCCGGAATAACGTCAAGCGCCACGCTATCGCGCATGTCATCGGTGTTGGGCTTAAACGATACGCCAAGCACGGCAACCTTCTTGCCCCTTACATCGCCGCCTGCCGCCGCGATGACGCGCTCCGCCATATGGGCCTTGCGCTTATTGTTAATGTCCACCACGGTTTCAATAATACGCATGGGCGCGCCAACTTGCTGCGCTGTTTTCACAAGAGCAAGCGTATCCTTAGGAAAACAGGAGCCGCCGTAACCAGGGCCTGCGTGCAAGAACTTTTTGCCGATACGTCCATCAAGGCCGATGCCACGCGCAACATCCTGCACATTCGCGCCGACCTTTTCGCACAAATCGGCGATCTCGTTAATAAAGGTAATCTTGGCCGCCAAAAACGCGTTGCCCGCGTATTTCGTCAGCTCTGACGATTCCAGCGTCGTTTCAAGAATGGGCGTTTCCAGCAAATATAGGGGACGATAAAGCGCACGCATCACCTCGCCCACCTTGGGATTGTTTGTGCCGAACACCACGCGATCGGGACGCATAAAATCGCCAAGGGCAAGCATCCCTTTTTTTACTTCGACAAGATATCCTCTGCCCTTCGGGAGAGTGATGGTCAATGATGCTTTGTTTTACAAAGAGGTCTTCTTCAAGTAATAAATAGCCCATGCTATATGGCCTTTTAAATGCAGAAAAATTGGTGCCTGAAAACGCTCAGGCCAGAAATTAACGCGCCTTAGCATATAGCAAAGAAGTATGCCCTGTTTCCACTATTAGCTGTTATGGTTAATAGTTTCATGAAAACAGGGCCTTTACACCTACGCCGCGACCGCCGTACTAACCCCATCCAGCCTTACGCGGGCGGAGGTCGTGCCGTTGGCGGCGGCAAGGGTGACAACACCGACGGGAGCCATGCCCGATGCTGGGGCGACGATTTGGTTGTTGGCGGCGTCCCATGACACGCGCGCGCAAGCGTCCAAAGCAATGTTAGCGGCCTTGGGGAGAGTGAACACGCCTTGCGTGGCAAGCTCCAAAATGCCGCCCACGCTTGTGGCCTTGGTCGCCACGCCAAACAGGTTGCCGATAAGGACTCCTTGGCCCGATAAAAGAGCCGTGGGTGCGATCACGGTGATAACGTCGCCTTTTTGAATAAAGTTTCTCATGGATTAGACTCCTTTGCTTGAGTTGATGCGCACTTGCGTGATGCGCTGGGTGGTGGTGGAGGTGATGCGCCGTTCAAGATCGGCCAACGCGGTTGCCATTTCCGCGTCGGTGGCGTAGGACACGCGCTTGCCGTCATATTCGACGGTGCGGATTCCGGCGTAACGCGCCTTTAACAGCGCGTCACGCCATGCCGTGAGTTGGGCGGTGTCTGTCACTTACGTGCCCTCATTCATGTGCCAGCCGCGCCAATCGACAAAGCCCGCGCCATAATCCAAGAGAACGCGCACTTCCACGCCGTCTACATCCCAGCCGGATTTGCTTTCGACTTGTGGGCCTTCGCCGCCCGCGAGATAGGCGAACTCAAGCCCGTCAATTTCTGCGGGATCGGCTGTGATAAACCAGCGCGTCGCGCTTGTCAGGCGCGGCTCGACAATCAGCGTGAAGGAATTGGAGAAAGGATTTACGTCGCTGGCTTTGGCTGCCGCAATCGTCGCCAGCCACTTTTCAGCGGTGGTTTCTAGCGCGGGCGGTACAAGCAGATATTTAGGCGTGACGCTGATACGTTGCCCCGAAAGCCCTTTTTGGCTGCGCATAGAAAGGCGGGCGTCCGATAAGGTTGTGTCCGCAATCACACCGCCCGCCGCCGCAAGATTGGCATGGTCGGCATGAAACAGTGTCTTTCCGTCATTGAGCTTGGGGCCGCCGCCCGCATTGGATTCAAGGAGGGATACAAGAGTCAGGGATTCCGTTTCCGCCGCCGCTTGCCCCATGCGCCGCGAGAGGTCGGAGAACGCGCCCAGATCGTCATTGACCAGCACTTGGCGCGTGACGCCGATTTTCTTGGCGAAGGTTTCAATGCGATAGGCCTCTTTCGCCTCGACCATCGAGCCGGATTTAATCTCGCCATGCTCGTTGAGCCTTTCCAGCAAGGGGGCTTCGCCCAGCATGATCTTGTTGACGGCGCGAAAATCCTTGGCCGTTGTCTGCCGCCCCAGCATACGAATGCCGGACGGGGCCGCTTGATAGGCTGCGCGAAGGGTGCGCCCTACCGTATCGCCCAGAATGATCCCGAAATCGCTTGTGGTGTGCAAGGCACGGGTGATAAGCGTCGCGGGCGAAAGACCCGTGACCGATGCGCCGCGCAAGGTCAAGATTTCTTTTGCCATGTCCGCGCACGTCGCATAGGCATAACGTCGCGCGGGTTCGGACAGTTGGTGCGTCGGATTGATGCGGGCATACAAAGCCTCGCCCATTTGCTGGGCGCGGACGGTTGGCTCGTCATGGTCTTGCACGATTTCCATGCGCGTTTGCTCGGTGCGAATGGACGGGCCGCGTTGTGCCAACGTATCAAACGCCGCCTTGCGGGTTTCGTCCGGAGTAGCGTTCGCGTCGATTTGCGTGTCGATAAAGGCTTGATCCAATCCCGCGACACGGGCGATGCTGCGGATCTCGGCATTGACGGCGGCGCGGTCAATTTTGTTGTCGGTATTGATGATGGTTTCGGGCATGTGGTTTTCCTCCTTACGAATGGTTGCGCCGGGATCGGCGGGTGTGGGAACGAGTGAGATTTCTATCGGCGTCCAGCGCGTGGCGGTCAGGGTGCGCTTACCGTTTTCTTTGCCTTCCGCCCACGCCTCGACGGTGTAGCCGACCGAGATATGGCGCAGGATGCCGGAAAGAACGTCTTGCCAAATAGGTTCGACCTCGGCGCGGGTTGAAAACTGGATGATCGCTTTTCCATCTTTGCCGTCCACGTTTGCACTGCGAACCGTCCCCAGCACGTCGCGCACCGCGCCTTGTTTGTGCGCGTCAAGGACGCTGGCCCCGATAAGGCGTGACAGATCGACGGCGGCGGGTTCGAGCGACAGCCGCTCAAAATACTCGCCGCTCATGTCGCGGCGGCGCACGGGAGATCCCGTACTCCACACAACCTCAATCGTGCGGGCGTCGGCATTGGCTGTTTGCGGCGCGAGGCTCGCGCTACGGGTCAAAAGATCAGGCATTGGTGGCGGTTCCTTCACTGGGTGGGTTGCTGGCGTTAGCAGGTGGCGTTTGAAAGCTAAGGCCGAGTTCTTTTTCCCGCGCATGATCGGCGGCAATCGCGGCGTCAACTTCCTCGGCGTCATAGCCGCGCTCGGCAATCGACTGGCTGCGGCTTTTCAGACCCGCGTTGATTTGCATGATTTCCGCGTTGGCGTCTTTTTGTGGATCGACCCAATCCCATTTGGGCGGCAACCAATCGACGTCCAGAAAACTCGCGGGGTCGCGATCAAAATCACGCGCGGGGATATGACCAGCCAACACCGCGAGGCGCACAAAACGCTCCCACACGGGGCGGCAGAATTGAAAGACGATCACGCTATGGGGCGACAGCTTACCCGTGTAGGCAAAACAGGGGATGGCGGCATAGATGGCATTATCAACGAAGACGTCTTGGGGCTTGATGTTATTTATCTCCAAGCCAAACGATACCAGCCAGACGCCACAATCTCGTCAGAAGTCATTCGCGGCTTTTCAGGGGCGTTGACTGGCAAGGGAGCGACCAAGGGCGTGTTCGTTGCAACGTGTAAGTTTTCACCCTCTGCACGAGAGTTTGCAGCAAATAACAAGCTTCAAAAAATGGTACTTATAGACGGCAACGATTTTCCGCCCATGCACCTTTTTGATTGTCGTACCATTCCCGCCCAACAAGCTCAAAAGTCGTAGCTGCGTTCAAAAGCGCATCACGTTTTTGCCCTTTCTTATGTTCGGATGGGTCAGTTCCCTCAGAAAGCATCTTTCTTGCCATGTCGCGCTTGCTTCGAGCTTCAGCAAGGGAAGTTTCTGGATACACCCCTAAGGAAATGCGCTTCTCTTTTTTGAGAAACTTGTATTTATAGCGCCAATAACGACCGCCAGAAGGGGCGACTTCAAGATAAAGGCCTCGGGAATCATTCATCCGATAGACCTTTGGGGCTGATTTGGCACTTTTACATTCTTTGTCCGTAAGCGGCATAGTGGGGCAACTCCAAAACGCAGTAACCCACATGCCCCATTAGTTGCCCCACTTAGGGGCTGGAAGCACGTGGTTTTCGACGGACAGTCTAGAACATTATTTTGGAGATTTCACTAGTAATATGAAGACGTTAGGGGACATCCTCGGACGTCTTCAAATCGTTATTTGGTAGCAGCGGAGGGATTTGAACCCCCGACCAAGGGATTATGATTCCCCTGCTCTACCGCTGAGCTACGCTGCCACGTTACTTGCGAGGGGGGAGTCATAGGGCACAGCGATAGGGAAAGTCAAGCGTTTCAAGCATAAAAAAGGCGAAAAAGGGGGTAAAAAAGGTGTCAAAAACAGGCTTAAAAAGCGCAAAAAGAGACAGTTTTAAGACAGAACCAAGCCCTCATTCATAGACAAGTTAGAGTCCTTCCCACGTTCTTGGATAGGGTCTTATTGTAGGTTGCACTCCGCCGAACGGTTTGAGCGGTTGGTAGGCGTTATCTCAGTACGAGGTAAATCATTAAATACCTCACATACCGGTTTGTTCATTTTTCCTTCTCGAACACGTTTCATAAAAGCTGAAACCTCGAAATATTTTGGCAAACTGCTTTGAACTTTCCCATCTTCGGAGCAGGTTATTTCTGTAAGGGCACAATAATATTCCGTTTTGGCACCAATAACGATACGGCATAGTCCAATCATTGGAAATTGAAAGTCAATGTGATCCCCCCCCCTGATATCAGCCTTATTTACAAAATCGGATCCAGTGCTTTCATACACCTGACCTGTCTGTAGCGCTAGATATGTGGCCAATGCCGAAGCCACAGCGGGTACAGGCCCAAACTGAAATTTCTCGAATCCTTGCCCCTGCAACAGATTGACTATTGCAACGGAATCCTCAACCTTTTTCCTGTATTCTATTTCAGATTCGCTCATCGCACCTTCATCAGGGAGTCTCCCATCACAGGTACGTATTTCGGCGTTTTCACAAATCTTCCTGTTGAGCCTCTCGACCATTTTTACCTCCTAAAAAATATGAATTCATTTACTAAATATAACCATCACGATCCACTGCCCACTTAGTGGACGAGCTGATTATACAATAAAATTGCCAAGACAAGGTAATGTTCTTAATAGTTTCACGACGGGCCTTGATGTTACGGCCTAACAGCCTACTCACTGCCAACGATCCACCCGCCCCCCAGAAGGCGCGAGCCATCATATAACGCTGCCCGTTGTCCCTTGGCAACGCCATAGGTCGGCGCATCAAGATGAAGCGTACCGCCACCGTTTTCTATCGCGTAAAAACGCGCCGCAAGAGGAGCCTGAGCAGAGCGCAGCTTTGTTGTCACGCAAAGACCCTCGGCAGGCACGTCGTCGCCCAACCAATTCACATCCTGTAAATGAACGATCCGCCGCGCTAACGCTTCGCGTGGACCAACGATCACCTTATTGTTTTTTGGCTCCAGAGAGAGAACGAACAAGGGATCATTGTGATCTCCCTCGCGATGACCAAGGCTTAGCCCTTTGCGTTGGCCAACAGTGAAGAACGCAAGACCTTGATGATGACCCAAAACGCACCCCGCCTGATCAACGATCTCGCCTGCTTGAAAAGCATCGGGACAAAAACGCTTTACAACGGCGGCATAGTCACCACCTTCCACAAAGCAAATATCCTGACTGTCCAACTTATGGGCTACAGGTAATTTATAACGCAAGGCCAGCGCCCGCGTTTCGCTTTTATCCATCGCCCCCAAAGGAACGCGCATAAAGTCGATCTGTTCTTGGGTCAATGCCGAAAGGAAGTAGCTTTGGTCCCGCACAGGGTCGCTGCCCGTATGCAACTGCGCGCCGCCGTCCGTTTCCACGCGCCGCACATAATGTCCTGTCACAAGAGCCGTTGTCCCTTGCTCCTTGGCCGCATCGATCAACGCACCAAATTTAATCAACCGATTGCAGCGCACACAAGGCGATGGTGTTTCGCCGCGGGCATAACTTTCTGCAAAAGGCCCCATCACACATAAGGCAAAGCGCTCGGTCAGATCGATGACATGGTGAGGGATGTCGAGTGCAGCAGCGACCTGCACCGCATCGTCTGTCCTGTCCCCTTTTTGCAAGCGCATGGTGAAAGCCACAACGTCCGCCCCCCCCTCCTTTAGGAGCGCGGCGGCCACGGCGCTATCCACACCGCCCGATAGAGCGACGGCAAAACGCGGGTGTATTGTCTCGTCTGGCAAATGGGTCATTAATAGGAGCCGTAACCCATCAACTAAGCCAAAACAATAGAAAAATTTAAATTAATGACTCTTGCTTTAAAGAAACGAATCAACCTAAATTAACCATACTTATCTCCCCGCCTTTAAGGAACTAGCCATGGCCAAATGTTCAGCGCGTTTCAAAATCACGACAAGAATTTACGTCCTGATCGCCACGCTCATTGTGGGTCTGTCCGCTGTTTTGCTTATTAGTTCCACCTTGATCAAAGACGAGCTTTTCCAACAACGCAACGATCAAACGCGTCGCATCGTTGAAACGGCTCATTCCCTTGTCACCCAAATCGCCGTCGAAGCGCAAAGCAAAGGAATCCCCGTTCAAGAAGCGCAGCAAAAGGCCATCGCCCTTGTCAAAGGCCTTCGTTACGACAAGTCAGAGTATTTTTGGATCAATGATATGGATGGGAAAATGATTATGCACCCCATCAAAACAGCTTTAGACGGAAAGGATGTTACGACCATTAAGGATGCTGACGGCGACAATCTTTTTGTGTCCTTCATCAACATTGTAAAGAAGGACGGCATGGGGCTGCATCAATACTATTGGCCACCCGATAATACCGCCAAGCTTAAAATATCCTATGTCAAAGGCATTCCCGAATGGAATTGGTTGATCGGCAGTGGCGTGAATGTCGAAGACATCAACGCTACCGTCACAAAGGTTCAGATTAAATTGGGGAGCGTTGTTCTGATCATCGTCTTTATCGCCTTTATCATCGCCGTATTCATTGGCAGGTCGATTACCAAGCCGCTCTTAAGCCTCAACGCCTCCATGGAAAAGTTGGCTAATGGAGATCTTGATGTTGAGATTGGACTGGAAGGTCGTTGTGATGAAATCGGCGCGATGGTTCAAACGGTTCATGTTTTTAAGGACAATGCCCAAAAAGTCGAGGCTCTTAAAACTCAATTGGATTCCGACAAGCGTCTTGTCGAGGAAAAAAACGTGGCCTTAAAAAAATTGTCCAATGACTTCGAAACCGGCATCAGCCAAATCGTTGGACAGCTTTCCCACGCTGCTGTTGAATTGCAGGGCAATTCAAAGAACCTTCTCGAAATGTCCGACCAAACGAGCCAACAAACCTCAACCGTAGCCGCCGCGACAGAGGAAGCTTCCTCTAGCATCCAGACGGTCGCCTCGGCCTCTGAGGAACTTTCGGCCTCTATTGGTGAAATTAACCGTCAAGTAGAAACATCCAGCCGCGTCGCCGCCGAAGCTGTTGAGGAAGTCAAAAAGACGGATGCTACTGTTTCGACCCTATCCGAAGCGGCGGCCCAGATTGGCGATGTCGTCAAACTGATCCAAGATATCGCGGCACAAACCAACCTGCTGGCGCTTAATGCCACCATTGAAGCGGCCCGTGCCGGTGAAGCGGGTAAAGGCTTTGCCGTTGTGGCAAGCGAAGTTAAAAATCTGGCCAACCAAACGGGGCGTGCTACAGAAGAAATCTCTAGCAAAATTGTGACGGTGCAGACTGTGGCCAGTGAATCGGTCAAGGCCATCCGGTCTATCGGTGAAATCATTGAAAAGATCGATGAGATCACAAAAACGATTGCCGAAGCCCTATGCCAACAAGATGCCGCAACCCGCGAAATCTCGAACAATGTTCAGCAAGCGTCGGCAGGGACCAGCGAGATTTCGAGCAGCATCGTCAGTGTGACGCATGCGGCGCAGGAATCCCGCAACGCGGCCAACGAGGTCTTTGACTCTTCTGTAGAATTGTCCAAGCAGTCTGATGGCTTAAAAAAGAACATTCAAGACTTCCTTGACAAGGTTCGCGCTAGCTAATTCAGCGCAAGGCTTCTGTAAGGGGGGGATTGTGGGGCTGGCCGGTTTAAAGGCGGCGGCGTGGTGCTATTCTTCCTTGCTAATCGGCTCAACCGAAAAGCGAACATAGGTCATCCCATCGCTGTTCGCACAGCTGGCCTCGACATGCAGGCGCTCGCCAGCCCGTTCATACAGGCTAGCCGTAACTTCGCGCCAGCCCATCTGCGGAAGGCTTTGCTGATAAAAATAATAAATCTTATCGATATCAACGCGCCCTTTGGCCGTCGTTTGGGCAATGCGTTCTGGGCCAAGGATAAAAAGGACATCCTTGTCCTCGACAACCTCTAACCCCTCCATTAAAGGCAAATCCTCAATAGCTTTGGCAAAGCGCGTCTGGGGCGCTTGCTGTCCCACGTTAGAGAAACGTGCTTTCTTGACCGTGTGGACAGCCGCCTGCGCAGGGAGCACAGGAAGCATGATGCCAACGGAAAGAGCCACGGTCACGGCAAAGAATGTTTTCTTTTTCATGGAAGAAGGCTACACAATCACGGCGTGGGTCACAAGCTTCATCATTGGCAGATCATGCGGCGCGTTGCCATAGGCCCAGCTTTCGTCAATAGGCCCAAAGGCCTGCATGGTGGCCGCGACGCGCTCAGCCTTTGTCTCACGCACACAATTGCCGTTTTTCATGCGCCCCGTTAAAACGCCTCCCTCACTTTCCATCTCGGTGCAAAGGATGGCGTTGTGCGGAACGTCCGCCAAAAGCGCTTTTAAATAAACATCAAGGCTGCCTGACGCGATCACGATGTAATGCCCCGCCTCAGCATGTTTTTGCAGCGCGTCCCTCGACTCCAACCAACGCGGCCAAAGGCACAAACGAGCCACGGCAGGCGCAAGGCTTTCAAGGTTGCGCCCCTTTAAAGCCTTTTCAAGCATAACCGATTTGATCAGCGTGCGCCTGTCCTTCGTCTTGCCCGTCATAAGATAAACGGTAAGCGCGGTCATAAGGGCATAGAAACAACGGAAGGGGCCAACGGCTTCCAGCAAAAAAGGCCACAAGCTATCGCCCTTGACCAAGGTTCCATCAAAATCAAAAAAGGCAATCACGCGAGGAAGCGGAGCAGAAGGGGAATCCGTCATTATAAAAACTCTAACGCTAAGGGTCTATTTTCGCTGGCCGCACGCGCTTGCCCCGCCACGCCCCATTCAAGGCGATTAAACGCCTCGCAATGCGGGCACGTTGCCTCCCACGTTTCATGGGCCGCGCCACACGCGGTGCATTGCCACCGCGCCTCAGCCGGCGCACTCACGGCCTTGGCCAACCATGCCGCGGCGGCCTTTTCATCATGGTTTTCTTTTTGCTCCAACCGCGCCAAAATCTGATAGGTCTGGGTCGTTGCCCGCCCCTGCCCCACCAGCGCCATCAAATGCCGACGCGCTTCGCCCCATAAATCAGCCTTCAGCGCCGCCTCGGCTACCGCGCGATGGCTTTCCACCGTCTCACGCGTGCTGCGCGTCAAGCGCTCCACCTGCTTAAGCGCGTCCATCGGCTTTTGCGCACCCGCCGCCCACAGCGCCAAGGGGACAAGCTGACCGTTGGGATGACGCTCCCATGCCCGTTCAAGCCCACGCAGCGCCGCGCGGGCATGACCCGCCACGATTTGCGCCTCAGCCAGAACAAGCGTCACAGGCAGCCAATCGGGCCTGAGCTTCTTGGCTTTTTCAGCCAGCTCTAACGCTTTTTTCGGCAAGGATTCCCGCAGTGCGTTCTTCGCCTCCGCCAACAGCAAGGTCGCTTGCTGCTCATCCGCTACGGCGGCGGGAAGCGCCCGTCCTTTACGCGCTTTTTCTAACGAGCCTTGCGCCGCGCGCCAATTCTCCAGCTTCGCCGCCGCCTCAAAACGAACCAGATGCAGCCACGGCACGTCCTTTTTCAGCCCTTCCAAAAGCTGCGCCTGCCGCGCGGCTTCCTCATAATCACCCGCACGAAGCGCCGCCGTGATCAGCCCGCGATACCCTAAAACAGCGGTAGCCTCATCTTTCGTCATCGCCTGAAACAGGCTGCGCGCCGTTTTGTGATCGCCCGCCAACTGCGCCGACTGTGCCAGCAAAAGCTGCGTCACCGGAAGCTCACCCAACAGCTTGCGCGCTTTGACAGCATGACGTCCCGCCGCGGTGGCTTGTCCCGCCGCCAGCGAAGCCATGCCCTTGGACAATTCGCCCTGCCCCTCTTCCATCGCGCCGATCTTGCGCTTCAACCGCCAAAAGCGCGGACCATCCACAAGGCCACGCCACAAGCGATACAGCAAAACCAGCATGTAGAGGATGGCCACCGCCATCACGGCCAAAACCGCTGCCGAGGTTTCGATTACCGTGTCATGCCACACGATCTGCGCCGTTCCGGGACGATCCGCCAGCCAAACGACAAGACCGATGACCAGAACCAGACGAAGAAGGAACCCTATTTTTTTCATGGTGCGGCCGTGGCGCGTTCAATCAGGCGCGTTGTCAAAGCGGTTAAAAGCGTGTCCACGTTGAGCCTAGACGCGGCGCGTTCTTTCCATTCAGCGACGACTTTTTGTGCTGCATCAGGCATCACGGCAACTTTTTCTAAGGCGGCGGCCAGATGGCCTTGCTCAAGGTCGCGGTCAACAGCGGCAAAGGCAAGGTCATCGCCAAGCGGATTTTTCAGGGATTTGATGGACACCACGCTTTTAAGCGTGGCGAGGAGACGATCAAGCCATGTCTGCGCCGCCTCTTGCCGAACGGCGGCTTGCGCGGACGCGGCAAGGTCACGCCACTGCGCGCGAAGCGTCACCAGCGACGGCGCACCACTCTTGGCCAAAGGCTCCAGCGCCGCCAGCGTTTCGGCCAGCTTGGCATCTTGTGAGGCCGTCTTGAGCATAAGCTGGCGCTCTACTTCAAACGGCTGATCGGCAAGCGCCGCCCTTTGCAGTTGGATATAGGCAACAACAGAAGCCACATCGACGCTCGCCGCAGCACTGTGAGCATCGGCAAGTTGAACCGTCTTATCCAGCTTCTCCTGCATCGCCGTGAGAGCTGCCGAAAGCGTTGCCAGCGTATCTTTCATTTTTTGCAAGTCATCTGGCACAGAAGAGGATGGCGCATGGTCTTGCGGTAGCGCGTCTAGGCTCGCCCGTTCGTCGGGCGATAAAACGGGAACGTCGGCGGGTGTGGGAAGGGTCAGGGTCATCTCTTGCTGACCCAGCCAAGAATCGGACAGGCCCCTTTGTATCAAAGCGCCCGCGCACAAAGCCACAATCACCAAAAGCGCCATTATAACTTTTCGCGCAAAGGATGGGTCTTGAGGTGGCGTGACTGTTTTTTCTGTTTCGGGCGTTTCCGTCATCATAAACCTCAAAGGGGAACGTGCGTTGTCAGGCAGGTCACAAGATCCGTTTCCGTTGGTTGGCTTGCCGCGAGCAAAGCCTTGAAGGGAAGTGGCTTGAGTGCCTCTAGAACCGATGGGCTTAAGCCTATCGCGGTTAGGCTGGAGCAGCAAGCCTCTAGCTTGTTTTGGCGAATTAGCCTTACAAAAACACGCGCCGTGCGGGATGAATAGAAAAGCGCCACGTCCAACTTATGATGGGATAACAGTAAGGTTAGCTCTTCCGTTAAGGTCTCCGCCGCCTCGGCTTTATAGACGGGCCAAGCCCGAACCTCTGGCCATCCGGCATGATGCACTTTCTTGTAAAAGGCTTCTTCGCGATCATCCCCGCCTATATGCAGGACGGGTGTTTTCTTTGACTCTTGCCTTATCAAACACCGCGCCAAGTCTTCGCTGTCACATGCCGCACGGCGGATATCTGTAAAACCAAAAAGATGCGCCGCTTGCGCGGTCTTTTCCCCCACACAATAACAGGGGCGCAATAAAAGATCCTCAACCTCTCCTTTGCGGGAGGCCAAGACGTCAAACACCACACGACTGGTTATGACGACGATGGGGGGCGTTTCAAAAGATGGACGCGGCGTTGATAAAGGTCTGATCGTCAAGAGCGGCTCATGAAAAACGCCATAGCCACGTTGTCTAAGCCTCTCCACCGATGGCGGGGCCAGAAGCAAAGGGCGCGTGAGGAGAACGACCCGCATAATGATTGCTACGATTCATCGCCAAAAAAGTCCGGCGGCACTTCTGCTTTGATGATTTGACCAAGACCTCGGCCTATTGCTTCAAAATCGGCCACAGCGCCCTCGCTCTCACGACGGATAACGCCTGTGCCATCGGGCCGCGCCACCATCGCCTCAAGATGCAAGCGCCCCTTGTCCTTTATAGTAGCCAAAGCGGCAATCGGTACGCGACACGATCCATCCAGCACACGCAAAACAAAACGCTCGCATAGGGCGCACGTTTCGCTTGCCTCGTGGTTTGTTCGACGCGCCCATGTGAACATTTCCTCATCGTCGGCACGCGTTTGAATGCCAAGGCAGCCTTGTGCTGCCGAAGGAAGCATGACCTTCGTCTCAAAGATAGACGCCGCGCGATTCAAAACGCCAAGGCGCGTGAGTCCCGCTACGGCCAAGACCGTGGCATCGGCCTCATCCGCTGCCAATTTGCGAAGGCGCGTATCGACGTTGCCACGCAAAGGAACGATGATCAGGTCGGGCCGCACCGCCAACAACTGTGCACGACGACGCAAACTTGACGTGCCAATCCGCGCCCCTTTGGGCAAATCTTCAAGACGCGGCGCAATGGGGGAAAGAAGCGCATCGCGGGGGTCAGCACGCTCTAAAATTGCCGCAAAAACCAGCCCATCAGGCCCCTGAATTGAAACATCCTTCATCGAGTGAACGGCACAATCAATCATCCCGCTAAAAAGAGCCTCTTCAATCTCTTTGGTAAAAAGACCCTTTGTCCCGCCAAGCTCAAAAAAACTTTGCTCCTTATCGCTTGGCTTCCAATCACCCGTGGTACGAATAGGAACAATCTCAATTTCACAATCTTGATGTACAGAATCTCGTGCACGCATCAGCTCTTCACGCACGACTTGTGCCTGAATAAGAGCCAAAGGACTTCCACGCGTGCCTAGTCGAAAAATCTTTTTCATCTCGCCCTACCCAAAAACAGGAAGTTCTTACCCCTAGAGGGTAGAATCGAACCCAAAAACGGACAAAACAACCTTAACAATTTTTTTACCATAGAATCAACGAATTAGTTTCATGAAAATCGTGTATACTCTTAAATGTGCAGTGCAGAAAGCGCGATGCACAAAAAAAAGACCCCTCGGGGTCAACAAATTTTTAAAAGGAGCCTTAATGATGTCAAACGCTGATATTCAAAAAATCTCCACGACCATCTTGAGCCTGAGCCTGTTCCTGCCCCTTTTCCCGCTCTTTTTCGCCCCCACGGCGGCGCGACTTTTGGCCCCTATCAAGCTTCTCCATTGGGGAAATAGCCCTTTGGCTAATAGGCGCAACAGCCTGCGTCAAGACTTGGGGCAAGGTATTGGTCAGCGTCTGTGGCTGCGTCACGACGTTTGATGTTGGTGGGACGGGTATCTGAGCGATCTGCATGGGGAACCCCCTTTGGGGAGACTCAAAAGATAAGTAACCTTATCACAATATTACGCCTTCGCAATGAACATTTTCTTAACCCTTCTATGGTCTAATAAAATGGAGGAATATTTTAAATAAATGACACACAATCACATCATCATACACGAGAGCGAGATGGACAGCAGTATTCATAAGGAGTTACCCGCCCTTCTTGCTATGGCACACGACCGTAGCGAGAAAGGTCGCCTCTTGCTCGCCGACAAATTGTCCGAGATTTTTTTGAGCCCGCCAGCTTCTCTGACGCATAAAGAGGAAGTTCTTGTCACAAAGTTGATTGAGGATTTGATCCAACACGAGAACGCCAGCGTTCGTCAGGCCCTTATCAATCGGTTTGCCAAAGCCCTTCAAGCGCCACGCGAAGTGGCGGCACGCATCGCGCAAGGCCCTATTGAAATCGCGCGTGATATCTTGATGGTCAACGAGAATCTGAGCGACGACGATCTGATCATGATCACGAAAACAAAGACGAGCGATCATGCCATCGCCATCGCGTCAAGAAAGGCGATCAGTGAAGCCGTCGCGGACGCTCTTGTGACAACGGGCAGCCTTCAGATTATGTCTCTGGTCGCCAAAAATCTTGGCGCTCATCTTTCCACGCGGGCCATAGAAGTGATGATCGAAGCGGCGCGACTGGGGGCTGTTTTACAAAAACCTATTCTCTCAAGGCCCGAGCTCACCGCCGATAACGCCATGCGTCTTTTTTGGTGGGTTGAAAAGGATCTGCGTCGCGCAACCCTAGAACGGTTCGGGTATGGTCCCGGCCGCCTTGACGCCGCCTTGGATCAAGCTGTCGAAGAAAAGTTGAAAGCCCACGTCTTCGAAAGCGGCGACGATGAGTCCATGCTGGCCCTCGCCGATTGGCTTGAGGAAAGAGACGCGCTCACGACCAAGCTCCTGCCCCCCATGCTGCGCATGGGCCATTACAGGTTGTTCAACATTACGCTCAGCCGTTTGAACAAGCTTGACCTATCCCTTGTCGATATTATGACAGAAAAAGCGGAAAGCCGGATGCTAGTGGCCCTTTGCCGCGCTTTGTCTATCGACAAAGGGGCGTTCATCTCGATCTTCCTGATGGCTCGAGGCGGACGGCCCGACGATCAAATCGTTCACCCACGCGAACTGAGCGTCGCGATGCAAACCTTTGATCGGCTGAAGCCCGCTATGGCCGAAGCCATGGTGCAAAGCTGGCGGATCGATCCCAGCGATGTTTACAGGATCGCCGAAGCGTCTGCGGCAGCGTCCTTAGAGCAAGCCTAAGGGCTTTTGCTAAGCGCTCCTATGCCCCTGCGGGATTGATTTTCTGGCAAGCCAAAAGAATATCCCGCGCGAGGGGGGCCGTTGTATGTGCGCCGCTGCCACCATGTTCAACAACGACCGCCACAGCATAACGGGGATTCCCTATAGGGGCATAGGCAACAAACAAGGCGTGATCACGTTCTTTCCACGGGAGCGATTCATTCGTCATAACGCCATCGGCACGTTCAGCCGTGCTGATCCGGCGCACCTGCGCCGTGCCGGTTTTGCCGACCATCTCCATGCCTTCTTCTTGTATGCGCGCGCTGTGCGCCGTACCGATGGGCAAATTGACAACCGCCGACAAGGCCTCCTTCAGCACATCGAGGTTTTTGGTGTCAAAGCCAAGCCAAGGCCTCTCTGATAGAGGGGGAGGCTCCTTTTGAACGATATGGGGCGTCACCGCATAACCACCATTAGCAATACGTGCAACCATGATGGCCAACTGCATTGGCGAGGCCAAGACGTAGCCCTGCCCAATCGACGTGATAAGGGTTTCGCCTTGTTGCCAGCTAGTGCCGCGCGTCGCCATCTTCCACGCGCGACTGGGGACAAGCCCAGAGCGCTCATGCGGAAAATCAATGTTCGTTTTCTCGCCAAGGCCAAGGCGCTTGGCCATCGCTTGAAGGCGATCAATCCCGACACGTTTGCCAAGGTCGTAGAAATAAGTATCGCACGATCCGGCCATCGCATGAACGAAATCGACGGGGCCATGCCCACCACGCTTCCAACAATGGAAACGGTGATCGCCCAAATCCATATAACCCGGGCAATAAACGGTTTCTTTGGGATTAAGGATGCCTGCCTCTAGCCCCGCCAGCGCCGTGACAATCTTAAAGGTCGAACCGGGCGCATAAACACCATCCAGCACCTTATTAAGCAACGGGAGATAAGGGTCATCGTTCAAACGATCCCAGTCCTGCTGGCCGATGCCATAGGTAAAAAGGTTTGGATCAAAACTGGGGTGCGAAACAAGCGCGTAAACAGCCCCCGTGTAGATGTCCATGACAACGGCGGAAGCGCTTTGCTCTTGCTCCAATCGCTTTTGCACGATTTGCTGAAGCCCTATATCGATTGTCAGCTTTAGATCCTGCCCCGCGACAGGCTCGTTACGCGCCAATTCGCGCTCAACGCGACCATGCGCATTCACTTCCATTTGCACATCGCCCGGCTCCCCGCGCAACGAGGCATCATAGCGACGCTCAAGACCGCTTTTGCCAATCCGAAAGCCCGGCATTGTCAAGTTCATACGCCCGTTGTCTTTATCATTTTGCGAAACGGGCCCGACATAACCGACAATATGGGATGTCATCACAGTATAGGGATAGGTTCTTACCTCACCGACCTCAATCTCTGTCCCCATAAGGCTGGGACTGTTCAGAGAAAGAGCCGAAACCTGATCCCATGTTAGATTGTCATGAACCAGCACGGCATTCAGGCCGCCAAGATTCTTAAACTCGCGTTCGATTTTCTTGCGATCAGCCTCCGTCACTTCTACCAAAAGGCCAATCTTGTCCAAAAGATCCCGAAGGTTGGAAACCTGCTCTGGCAACAAAACCAAGCGATAGTTCTTTTGATTTACGGCTAGCGGCGAGCCTGTTCGATCCAGAATCTGGCCACGCGGCGGCGGAATAAGCCTTAAGCTGATCCGGTTGTCTTCCGCCAACATCGTGAATTTTGTCTTCTGAAGAATCTGAAGATAATAAAGACGGCCTAAAAGAAGGGAAAACAAGCCGACTTGCGCCGCCCCAATAAGAACGGCGCGGCGTGTAAACAAACGAGATTTTTCTGTCTCACGACTGCTCATAAAAGGGCCTTTTTATTCCTGTGTGAGAAAAGCGCGTTGCAGATGAATAAGAAGCCAAGCAGGCAAAGGAAAAAGAAAAACCGTCAACAAGAATTGAAGAAAAACTGGCTGAACCGATAGCCCCTGCCCTTCAAAGAGCGACAAAACAAACCACTGCACCAAAGACGCCATCAAGGCCACCAACGCAAATCCCGTCCAGACAATAGGAAACGTCTGCCCGACAAAAAGACGTCGTTGACTAAAAACCAATTGATAAAGGCCAAGAAAAAGAATGGCCGACAAGCCTATCGGCAACATCTGCAACACGTCGTTCAAGAGCCCAAGCCAAAAGACAAAAAACGGACGCAACAAATCCGGTCTGTAAATCGCCCAATAATAGACGGCCACAAGGCCAAGCATCGGCGCAATGCCACTCAGGTAAGGAACGGGCAGAACAAGAACGCTTGCCCCGATAAAAACCACCGTTATACCAAACGGCAAGGCATGCCGGACAAGTTGTCCACTTTTTTGAAGGAAGGAAGAGCTCATTTAATGCGCAAAGGAGGCGGCCTGAACCTTGGCCGCAATGGGATTAAACGCCCCACCCATTAAATTAAAGTCGATCAGACGCACTTGATTGATGCGGCCAATAGACGCCAACGGCGTCACCTCAAACTCGCCCCGTTCAAAACGAGAGACAATGCCAACGGGCACATTCGGCGGAAAAATGCCGCCGTGTCCCGATGTCATCACACGCGCCCCGATTTTCACATCCGCTTCTTGCGACAAATAGCGAAGGCGGGGATTCCCTGTGTTATCACCCGCCAAAATGGCATGATCGCCCGTTCCCATCAAAACCACAGGAAGGCGCGAGTTCATGTCCGTGACCAAAAGAATACGGGACGTCCACTCCCCCGCCTCAATCACGCGTCCAACCAAAGCATCGCCCGTCATCGCAGCCATGCCTTCGTGAACGCCATCCTGCTTGCCCGCCGTCACAATCAACGAACGCACAAACGCGCCACCCGTGTCGGCAATGACCCGCGCCGTCACGAAAGCCAAGGAAGGCTCTGCCTTATAATGGAGCAACCCACGCAATTCCTTGTTCTCACCCTCCAGCGCCAGCGCGGCGTTTTGCCAACGCACAAGGCCCGCGTTTTCGGTACGAAGGCGGGCATTTTCATCAAGAAGGCTGCGATAGGATTGAAGGCGGGCTGTAACCGTTTCCACCATGGCCAAAGGCCGTGCGACCACGTCGAGTACAGGCGCAATGTTGTCGATAATCTGAGAGCGCGCATTTTGCATAACGGCAGGACGCGCATGACCAAAAACCAAAAGACCCAAGGAAAGGCTTAAAAAAAGCGCATAAGAGAATCGGTGAACGACGACTCGCCATGATAGCGCAGCCGTATAAACCCACCCTGATTGACGCTTTGGAGCCAACATCCCTTTATTTTCCGAGACTTACGTTTGATTTACTTTGTATTCGGCCAGTTTAAAGGAATTAGAAAAAAAGACAAATGGAATTTTTGCCTATCTCACGACCAAACAGCTGGCTTTTTGCTTAGCAAGATCGGCACAAATGGCTTTCGCTTTTGCCTCCCCCACGGAGCCGCTGATAAGGCGGTAATAGACGCCTTTTGCGCCCAAATCAGCCCGTACAACGCGCAGGGAAGTACCTCCCAGAATGCCCGCATATTTGGACTGGTATCTTTTAAGCTCACGCTCTGCCGTCGCCTCATCAGGATAGGAAGCCAACTGAACCGAGGCGCCTTTTCCTGCCACAGGGGCTGTCGTTGGTGTGGGCGTCGTTACAGCCTCTTTCTTAGGCGCCGCCGAAGAGGGAACCTCCCCCGTCGTAAATAGCGCCGCAGGGAGCCGCGCCGCAGGAGCCTCATTCTTTACAACGGCGTCTTGATTGTTTTTAACCTTTACAGTTGGTTGAACATCTTTTTTGACAGGTTCCTTAAGGGCAACAGGCTTGGTCTCTTCTTTTTTAGGCTCTTCCTTCTTGGGCTCTTCCGGCGCAGCCGCAACAGCAGAAGGCACAGGCTCAGCCGCTTCGGTTACCGCAGGCGGCAGCGCTTCCTGAACAGAAGGGGTAGCTGCTGGGGCAACTTCAGCCTTTTCGGCCACAGGGGGTGGCGTAGCAGGGGCAGGCGCAGCCTGTGGCGTTTCTGGCGGCGGCAAAAGCTGCTCTGCCCCGCCTGTTGGAGAAGGGACCCCGTTCTTTTGATCAAGCTGCTGGAAGACGGCAACATCCTGATGCGGAATGTCGATCCCACCGGGTTGATCGGGACGCTCTTTAATGGGCCTTTCGGCTTGAATGGTCGGGATTTCCTGTGGGGTCTCACCAGAGGAGCCCCCCATCGTGTTGATCAAAATGCCCGCAATCACGGCCACAATGAGCAAGCCCACGATGATCAAAAGACGACGCGGCGTCAGAAGCGGCGAAGAGGTACTGCGGCGACCATAGTCCGAGCGCACAGGACGCTGCGCGAACAATTCATGCGGTGATTGTCTCGTCATTCTTCATCTCCTCTAAAGCCTCACACCCCATCACGGCAAGGCCGCTGGCTAAAACCGTTTGCACCGCTTTGACAAGCGCCATCTTTTTTGAAGCACTTTCGTTAATTTATTGAGAATCAACGTATGATTTTAGCCAGTATGATACATTTCCTGTAGTATGAAAGTATTTCTTTAATCAAAGATATGCTATAATACTATTTTCCATAAGACCAAAACATGGTTTTACAAAAAGAAATTAGTAAGGGGATTCCCATGAAACAGCACCATAAACTTTTTAAAGCTTTTTTAGCAGCCTCCCTTTTAGTAACCGGAGCCGCAGCACACAATACTGCCAGTGCCGAGGAAGGAAAAAGCTTTCAAAATTCCTATGCTGGGCGACTTAACACACCTGAAATCGCAACAATGATAAAACTGGGCGACGAACGAGGCGATCCCATTTTGGTTGTGATAAGAAAAATCACAAAGATCCCCGAACAGTCCTATGACCAACCCGACATTGAGTACACAGCTGCGATCGTTAAGGACAACAAAATTATAGAACAGTATAACAACGTTGGGGTGGATCGTGTGCGCAGCAGTTTTGATTCGCTACCCTTACCCGATGGAACAGTCAAGAAAGTACCAGCCTATGGCAGCTATGAAATTCCCAATTTTAATTTCTTCGGCACAACGTGCGCGGCTTCTTCGTTTAATACCAATCTTGAAGATCAGCCTTTTCTGAATCTTTACGGCTGCGACGGCAAGGGGTTGGTCAAGGATAAAAACGGACAATTTGGCGTTAAGGTCATCTATGATACTTCAGCCGATAAGCCCCCGACCCGCCCCACAGGAGAAGCCAAAAAAGTTTGGGAACTCGTTATAAAGAATCACTAACGGTCTCGTCATTCTTCATCTCCTCTAAAGCCTCACACCCCATCACGGCAAGGCCGCTGGCTAAAACCGTTTGCACCGCTTTGACAAGCGCCATTTTGGTGCGCGTCAGATTGGGTTGATCCGTCATGATAAAACGCAGGGCGGCGTTGTCGTTGCCCTTATTCCAAAAGCCATGGAACGCCGCCGCCATTTCCAGAAGGAAAAAGGCGATGCGATGCGGCTCTTGCGCGATCGCCGCCGCCTCAACCGCACGCGGCCACCCCGCCAAGGCGCGGATCAGCGCGATTTCCTCTGGCGCGGCAACGGCGCTTATATCCAGTTTGGCAAGCGCCTGCGCCGAAAGATCCATCCCCTCCATCATCGTCGCCGCATTGCGTAGAACCGAACAACACCGCGCATGCGCATACTGCACATAAAACACGGGGTTATCGCGCGTCGTTTCCACGACTTTGGCAAAGTCAAACTCCAACTCAGAATCCGGCGCACGGGTCAGCATGAAAAAACGCACCGCGCCGACGCCGACTTGCTCCACCATCTCGCGCAGCGTAATCAGATTGCCCGAACGCTTGGACAGTTTGACGGGCACACCATTCTTATAGATTTTGACGATGTTGTTAAAAATAACCTCTAACCGCGCCGTACCGCCAGAAAAAGCGGCCACGCAAGGCCGCAACCTCTCCAGATAGCCGCCGTGGTCCGTTCCCAGAATGTTGATCATGTACTGAAAGCCGCGCTGCACTTTGTCATAGTGATAGGCCATGTCAGGCATCACATACGCCCACGTTCCATCGCGCTTTTTAAGGGGACGATCCACATCATCGCCAAACTGGCTAGAGCGGAACAGCGTGAGGGGCACAGGCTCCCAATCCGCCATTTCCTTGCCGCGCGGTGGCGGCAACGTGCCAACATAGATCAGGCCTTTTTCATCCAAAATCTTATAGACCTTGTCCAGCGTTCCATTCTCAACGATCACGCGCTCATTCGTAAACACGTCGTGCTTGATACCAATCAGCGCCAAATCTTCCTTGATCACCTCAATCATATAATCGCAAGCAAAGCGCCTTACGGGCGTAAGCCATTCCTCTTCGGGCTTGCCCAGCCATTTATCGCCATCGCGCTTGACGAGCGCCGCCGCGACTTCTTTCAAATACTCACCCGGATAAAAGCCTTCGGGGATCGCGCCGATGTCCTCGCCCAAAGCCTCGCGATAGCGCAAATGCGTCGTCTTGGCGAGAACGTCAATCTGTGTCCCCGCGTCGTTCATGTAGTATTCACGCGTCACGTCATAGCCCGCCTTGGCGAGAAGACGGCACAGCGTATCGCCCAGCACCGCGCCGCGCACATGCCCTGCATGCATGGGGCCCGTGGGGTTGGCAGAAACAAACTCGACATTCACCTTTTGCTTTTGGCCCAGATCGCTGTCGCCATAGGCAAGGCCAGCAGTCAGAATCTCTTTGACCTCGCCCTGCCACGCCTCTGGCTTCAAACGCAGATTGATAAACCCAGGCCCTGCAATAGCCGTGCTGGCCACCATCGGCAACGCTTCCAGCTTGGCCTTGATCATCTCGGCAATGACGCGAGGCGGCTTACCCGCCAGCTTGGTCAGGGTCATGGCCACGTTTGTCGCCATATCGCCATGAGCGGGATCGCGCGGCGGCTCCACCACAAAGGCGGGCACAGGCGCGGAAAGCGTCAAAGCACCCTCTTTGATCAACTGGCTGACAATTTCACCAACAGACGCTTGAACAGTTTTAAAAAGTGGCACGGAAAAGACTCCCCTCAATGGACAAAATTAAACAACGATAGTCATGCTTTCGCGATATCGTCGGAGGGCAAGATGGGATGACATGGGAAACAATTCCGTTAAACTGTTGGCGTTAAAGAACCTTACCCCACCTTGTTGGCCTTATTCAAGGTGTTATGCGGCTCCCTCCCCCCTTGTTATTTCCATTTTGTTTTTCCTCGGGCTGGTATAGGCTCCCTTACTGACTTAACCATGTTCAATCAACGGAGAAAACGATGCGAGCGCTTTTACTTGCCGCCATGGCCGCCTTTCTGATGATCCCCCCCGCTTTCGCCCAAACAAGCGAAGACCTTTTGACGCAACCAGAGCAAGCTGTTGTCGCCCCCGCTGCGGCGGAGCAAGCCGTCACCCCCGCCGCGCCCACGGCCAAAGCGGCCAAAGTCGCCCATAAAAAAGAGGTAAAGGCGACGAAAAAGGCGGCGCATAAAGCCCATAAAAAGCATCAAAAGGCCATGAAAAAGGCCTCAAAAAAGACCCCTAAAATGGCCGCTAAAAAATGCGCTAAGGCTGCCTCGGCAAGACATGACTATGTCTATAGCCCCAAGACGGCCAGAAGAGCCCCTACTCACAATAATCGCTATGTTCCAGCCGAGCAGGAAGAAACAACAACTGAGGTTGAACAGGGCAATTCCGTCACAACCTCTGGCAGCGGCGCACCCCTCTATTCAACCAACGGCTCGCTCGTCACGTTTGGCAAGTAAGCCTGACCTTTTGCACGACATCAAAGCGTCATGTCCCTTTTCACGGGCATGGCGCTTTTTTTGATCTTCCTTAATAAGGTTAAAACTAGACCCGCCCCCCGTCATCCTCTATAACCCCCTTTTTTAGGCTCTTAAGGACGGATCACAACCATGGGTTTCAATTGCGGTATTGTCGGGCTGCCGAATGTCGGCAAGTCAACGCTTTTTAACGCGCTTACTGCCACGGCGGCGGCGCAGGCGGCCAACTATCCCTTTTGCACGATTGAGCCAAACGTCGGTCGCGTCGGCGTACCGGATCCGCGACTGGACAAGCTGGCCTCTATCGCAGGATCGGCCAAAATCATCCCCACACAGCTGGAGTTCGTGGACATCGCGGGCCTTGTGCGCGGCGCGGCCAAAGGCGAAGGCCTTGGCAACAAGTTCCTTGCCCACATCCGCGAGGTGGACGCGATCATTCATGTGCTGCGTTGCTTTGAAGATGGTGATGTCACGCACGTCGAAAACTCTATCGATCCCATCCGCGACGCCGAAACGGTTGAGACGGAACTCATGCTTGCGGATATGGAGAGCCTTGAAAACCGCGTCTATAAAGCGCAAAAACTCGCCAAAAGCGGCGATCAGGATTCCAAAGATCAGCTGGCGGTTATGGAGCCCGCGCTTAAGCTTTTGCAAGACGGCAAGCCCGCGCGTGAGCTGTTCAAGACGCTGCCGCCCGATCAGGCCGTGATCCTCAAGCGCCTGCAACTGGTCACCGCTAAGCCCGTTTTGTACATTGCTAATGTCGCGGAATCCGATGCGGCCACAGGCAACGCACTATCCGAAAAAGTCGCCACCAAGGCCAAGGCCGAAGGCACGCAAAGCGTCGTGATCGCGGCGGCCATCGAAGCCGAGGTTTCGGTTCTTGCCAGCGATGACGACAAGAAGGAGTTTTTGGATGCGCTGGGTCTTGAAGAAGCGGGACTGAACAAGATCATCCGCGCAGGCTATAAAAGCCTAAACCTCCTCACCTTCTTTACCGTCGGACCTAAGGAAGCACGGGCGTGGACAGTGCGCAAAGGCTCCACCGCCCCCAACGCCGCAGGCGTGATCCACACGGATTTTGAGCGCGGCTTTATCAAGGCCGAGACCATCGATTTCGAAAGCTTTGTGACCTGCGGCGGCGAGTCCGGCGCACGCGAAGCGGGCAAACTGCGCCAAGAAGGCAAGGAATATATCGTCCAAGACGGCGACATCTTCCACTTCAGATTTAACGTCTAAACCAACGTTGTTATTTCAGGGGATTTCAGGAAGGATCAAAACAGATAAATTCTCTTAATTAATAACATGTTGAAGCATCATCACGACTCATTCGCTCTCTTGCCATCTCATAGATAACCGGGTACGCTGCCGGGTATGATTTGAAATTACCGGCATAATGATCAAAAGGTGTGGGTAGATTCACGATTTTGAGAGCAAAAAGCTGATCATTTTTCTCCGCCGATCCTTCTTCAATCCTCGATGTATTTTGACCTTGTTTT
>JBAZRW010000018.1 GCA_041662785.1 Bdellovibrionales bacterium
GCTCCTTCGCTCACTGGAAAAACAAGGTCAAAATACATCGAGGATTGAAGAAGGATCGGCGGAGAAAAATGATCAGCTTTTTGCTCTCAAAATCGTGAATCTACCCACACCTTTTGATCATTATGCCTTATATTTCAATGAGTTACGGCATTAACTTTGAGCGGAAGGCGCCCGAGAGGTACAATCCCACGCTCTTCGGGCTGAGAATCGATGTTTTTTTGCTAACCCGTTGATAACGAATAATATCGGTTCTCGGTTTCTGAGGGGCTGGAAAAGGGGTTTATTTCTCGCTTATCCACGCCATCAACCGCTGCACCAAAGTGGGCGCATCGCCCTCAACCAAAATCCGTTTAAGTCGCCCTGTCGCGCCAGAGCCAAGCGTCACGGCAGAGGCCTTGACACCAAGCCCCTGCGCCACGGCGTCAAGAATGGCCTTGTTCGCCTTCCCCTCCACAGCCTGAGCCGCAACGGTTACCTCCAGCGCTTGCTGGCCTTCGCCAATATCGACAAAGCGTGCGCCACGCACTCGACGCGCCGCTGGCCTTGCCTTGACCATCAGGCCAAGACCGCGTTCGGTTATTGTGAAAGCCTCTGCGCCCAGCGTCATCCTGCCCCCTCTCGTCTATTTTTCGGGGGCCTTGGCGGCCAAAGAACGCTTGATTTGGTCGGAAAGCGTCAAGAGCGTGTTTTGCAGGAGAGCCAAGGCTTCTTCTTGCCGCGTTCCAGCTTCCTTCATTTCCTTCTTTTGCAGGGAAACCGCAGCACGGCGCATCGCCTCAGCCGCCGCTTTTGTTTCTTCTGTTGACAGTGTCGTTTGGCCTATAACCTCACGCAAAGCCGCCAACAAAAGCTGTTGCTGCGCAAGGGCGCGCGCGACCCCCGTCGCAAGAGCCTTGTGCTCCTTGTACAAGACAGGATGCACGGTTAACAGGGGAGCACTTTCTTCATTAAGGCTTTTTTGTCCTCGCACCAACGCGCGAAGCGCCGAAATTTGTTGTGCTAACTGGGCTTGCGCCGGCGTTAAGTCGGGCGGCGTCGTCCTTAGATTTTCAATTTGTTTTTGCAGGCGGGCCAGTTGCTCTCGCGCTTCGCTCCCGCTTCCCTTTTTTAAAAGCACCCCGATCTCACCCAACCGGTTTTGCAAATCTTCGGGATAAAGCATTTCCTGAGCGGTTGCCAACGGCCAATCAAGCTCTTGCAACGCGGGGGGCTGACGGGCGCGTTCGGCCTCCAAGACATCAAAATAATGTGTCATCGTTTCCTGTAAACGAAGCCAATACATCATAGCCTCATCCGCCAGAGGCTCCCGCATAAGAGCCAAAGATAAATCACGTTCGGCTTCGGCAAGATCGCCACGCGCCCGCCCCATATCGCCCTCTTCCAACCGCAAGGCCGTTTGCCATAAAAGGGGGGCCAGAGAAGCCACCGTCTCTGGCGTTGGTGAAAGCACCAGCCGCACCGCGCCCGCACGTAGCGCCATCATCACAACCTTGTCGCCATGATAAAGGCCCTGTTGCCGCGCAATGCCCGCCATAATATTGGCGGCCTCATCCCGCAAGGGAATATCAGGCTGCCCCAAAAGCTTTTGCCGCTCTTCGATAAGGGCCCGCGCAAAGGGATTGTGAAACGTGCGCGTCGGCAGCGCCAGAACCTTGGGAAGACTTCCGGCCCTGTGCCCCGCCCCATCCGTCGCGATAAGCTGAACCGTAACGGGCAATCCCGCCCACGGCAAAGAGGTCAAATCAATATAACTTGCCGTTTTGATCTGCTTGGCGGCGGGTTGCTCTAACGGAATCTCGATAGGTTCTGTCGGCATGCCCTTTTGCGCCGTTGTCGGCGCAAGTCGAACAGAAACCGTCTCAACGCCGTAATCGTCGCGTGCCTCATAGGCAAAGCGAATGGATTTCCGTACCGTCAATTCGGGGTCTTCCGTCAAGCTGATCTGCGGGGGCTCATCCGGCTTGATCTCAAGCGACCAAAGACCCAAGCGTCTCCAGCCGCGCCATAAAAACAGCTGAAGCGCTTTTTTCTGCGAAGCCATAGGAACAACAAACGACTTGATCGCCGCGCCCTCTTCGGCAATATCCAGCTTTTCTTCCTTCCCATTAAAATGGGCGGTTAAAACCTCTGGCACGCCCTGCCAACTGATCTGAAGCAAGCTTCCTTCTAGCACCTGAACGGGGCCGCCTTTGCCACTCAATTGCTCGGCGGGAACGTGCGCATAGGAAGGCGGCGTGACCCAAGCCTTAGCCGCGGGCGAGGTGACCCCACCCCAACAAGCGCCAAAAGCAATCAACGCCGCAATGGGCAGAAAAAACCGAAGGTGCGCGCGATGCGACCAAAAGCCCAAAGCGCCGCGCACCGCCTGCACAACCCATATCAGCCAAAGCGCCGCCGCCACCCCATGCAAGGGAGCATAAAGAAAAGAAAAAAGTCCCAAAGACCACAACAAGCCATAGACGGCCAGCATAAGAACGGGAACCCGAAGCGCCCGCAAAATATCGCCACGCCACGTCTGGTGCGCCGCAAGGTCATCATACAAATGCGCCAAACGATTCCGGCGAGAGGCAAGAAACTTGCGAAACTTTTTGCGATCTTTACGCGGCACGGAGGATCACCATCCAATCGGGGATGGTCTCCCACCCCATTTGCTCGGCCACCGCGATACGGCGGCGTATCACGGCATGCCGCGCACCCGACACAAGAACCTCGGGGATCAAGGGGCGACCATTATAAGTAGAAGACATCGCGCTGGCATACGCGCCCGCCTGCATGATGGCCAGCAAATCGCCTGCCTTAAGTTGATCGGACAACAGAAATTGATCACCAAAGGAGTCGCTGGTTTCGCAGATAGGGCCGACGACAGAGACAGGACTTGACGTGCCTCCCGTATTTTCGCGCACGCTGATAATTTCATGACGCGCGCCATACATGGCGGGACGCACCAGATCATTCATGCCAGCATCCACGATAAGGAAGGTCTTGCCTTCCGTTTCCTTGACGTGGACGATGCGCGTGACCAAGACAGCCGCATCGCCGACAAGCTTGCGCCCAGGCTCAAACGACAGGGCGCACCCCAGCGAACCCAAAACATCATGGACAATCGCAGCATAATCAGCAAAAGGAGCAAGCGTTTGCCCATCATAGGAAATGCCAACGCCACCGCCCAGATCCAGCCTCTCGACCTCAATCCCTTGCGCGCGCAAAAGCCCCACGACCTCGGCCAAGCGCTGATAGGCAAGGCGAAACGGCTCATAGTCTTTAAGCATCGAGCCAACATGCGTCGTCAGGCCCTTAAACACACAGTGGGGGCTGGCGAGCAGAAGCGCCAAGGCGTTGCCCAGATGATCAAGGCCAATGCCAAATTTAACACCCTTGTGCCCCGTCGAGATTTTTGCATGCGTCTTGGCGTCAACGTCTAAATTAAGCCTAAGCGACACGGGAGCAACCTTACCCAAGGCCTTGGCCACTTGATCGATAAGGCGAAGCTCGGACAAGCTTTCCGCGTTAATCTGTAAAATACCCGCCAGAAGCGCCGCCGCGATGTCATCGCGTGTCTTGCCAACGCCAGAAAAAACGATCTTTTCAGGCGGCACACCGCCCGCCAAGGCACGTTCAAGCTCACCCGCCGAAGTCACATCCGCCCCCGCGCCGCATTCTGCCAGAATACGGATCACCGCCAAATTGGCGTTCGCCTTGACCGCGTAATGAACCGTAGCGTTCAAATCCGCAAAAGGCTTGGCAAACAGGCGATAGTTGCGCTGCAATTGTTTGGCGCTGACGCAATAAAAAGGCGTATCAACCTCTTCGGCAATCTCCACCAAAGGTAGAGCCTCGGCACATAAAACACCATTGCGGTAGGCGTATACCGATTTCGTCATGGCAAAGGATCCGTCTTGATGTCAGGATAATGGTGAGGAAAATCACCCGCCTTGGCCTTAGAGGAGCCCCCCTCTGATTGATCGGGTGAGTCGACCGTAGGCGGCAATTTTCCGCAACCCGCTAAGGAAAATAAAAAAAAGGCACACAGAATCAAAGCGATCTTCTTGATTCGCCTGCTCTTTTCACGACCAGCACCATAAGCATGAACGATTTGGTAAGACATGGTGTATAGACTATCCCTCTCCCGCGTCATTTATTTGGGATTGTATGATGTTTAAACGCCTTATCGCAAGTATCCTTTCTATCGCCCTTCTTGTTTCTTTCGGACTCATGTTTTTTTGCATGGGAGCGGCGGCTCAGGCTCAAACCCTTGTCCCCGTGGAAACACCCGTACCCCTGCCATCGACGCTGCTCCATACCGGAAAAGGGGTCGAAACGACTCTGGCTAATGTTCTTCAAGAAAAAGGTAAGAGCCATTACTATTTGATCCATTTATGGGCGCCCTCTTGCCGCGCGTGCGTTCCTGAAATGAAACAACTGGATAAGATCCAAACGTCCTTATCGAAGCAGGGCTTTACCCTTGTATCCATCGCCCAAGATCCGAACGGAAGCTTTACGGTTCCGGCCTTTGAGCGGCGTCACGAAATCACAACCATTAATTCCTATATTGATGAAAAGGCCTCGATGATCAGAACCTTGCGTCCCGCAGGGCTGCCCACGACCTATCTGGCCACACCCGATGGGCTGATTATTGCCTTTCACGAGGGGGCCATGGACTGGGAACATATGGGCGCGTTGAAAACGGCCTCATCCGCCCCAATCCCTAACGTTCAATAGCGCGTCTTAAGCGCCCGTTGTCGTGCCCGTGTTGTTGGCGGTTCCCACGGCGGCAAAAACAGACTTAATCGCCGTATCTTTGACGCTTAAATCGCCAATTTTGAGTGTCGTCGCACCAGCCGAATCCGTCTCAATGCCCGTTACAAGGCCAATGATGCGCGTATCGTCCACCGTCATCGCTTCACCCGACATATCTTTTGAAACAAGTGAGAATTTATAGGTTCCATCGGGAGCCGTTTCGCCTGAATCCAACGTGCCATCCCATGCCACGCGGTTAAGGCCCTTTGCCGTTGGGCCATTAATTTGGGCAACAACATTACCCTTGCTGTCCTGCACAGAAATGGCAACGCTGCTGGCTTGTGCTGGCAAATTATAAGCCAGCTTGGCCGTTCCACCCTGCACCACCATTTGTCCATTGGCCGCTGTCTCGACGTATTGCCCCACATAGCTCAGCAGAGGGGTGATGCCGTTGGAATTAAGCGCCGTCAGCATTTTGTCCAACTTATCGTTCGTCGCTAACTGTTGTTCGACAGACGAATACTGAACGAGTTGCTGTGTGAACTGGCTGGCGTCCATCGGCGCTGTTGGATCTTGGTTTTTTAACTGCGCCGTCAGGATTTTTAAGAAGGTGTCATAATTACCGATCAGCGTGCTTTTTGCAGCGCTGGTTGTCTCCGTCGCCGCTTTTGTGGCCGCCGTTTGTGACGCTGCATAATTACCAATAAGCGTGCTATCAGCAACAGATGAGAGAGCCATGTTTTTTCTCCTTAAACGCGCAAATTAACGTGACCGGGGGTCACATAGTAGGTTTCTGGCTGGCTCGTAATGGCCTCAAGGGCGGGGGCATAAGCCCCGCTATCCACACCATTGTCCTTAGACGATCCGCCGCCTTGGCCTTGCGCAAACTGGCCTGCATTGCCCTGATCGCGCAAAGAAAATTCCATACAGCCCGCCTGTGCTTGAAGCCCCGCCTCTTGCAAGGCACGTTGCAGACTGGACGAATCTTTTTGCAAAAGGGTTAAGGTCGCCTGATTGTCGGCCACGACCGTACCCGTCACGCTTTTATCGGCGGCCACTGTCAGCTTGACCTCAATCTTGCCAAGCTCGGCTGGCTTCAGTTGGATCGTAATTTCATCAAGGCCCTCTTTAACAGCCTTGTGCAATTGAACGGCCACCTGCTCGACCGCCTGAGGCAACCCCGCTGCGCCGCCCTTGCTGACCCTCGCAGCAGAAAGCTGGCTGGCAAAGTCATAAGACCCCGCCGACCGCACGCCTTCGCCCACAAGGGAGGGCGTGCCCGCCGTTTTGCCAGCACCGCTGACGGCTTTGATAGAGGCTCCTTCAAGGGAGTCCCCAGCCTCGTTTGCCGCCGCTGTAAGAGCTGCTGTCGCTGCACCAGCGACAGGCAACGTCGCAACCGGCATTCCCTCAACTTTAAGAAAAGCGCCCGCCGCATAAGGATCAGCGCCCTTGCCGTGTGCGCCGCCGTTTTGCCCTGAAGCCGATAACGCCACCGCGCTTTCCGTCTGCCCTTTTTTTCCAGAACTGGCCAAAGAAGCCAAATCAGCACCCAACGTTTCCGTTCCTTTTTCTTCTGCTGTAAAAAGCTTGCCGCCCTTTTTGTAATCCTTCAGCGTCAGGATATTACTAGCGATTTCCTTCATCGCGGCATTCATGCCGTCTTGCGTTGACGAGGCATCATCCCCCGCGGCCTGCTCTGGCTCAGCGCTGATTTCCTTTTGAATCTGCGCCAAGGCTGTCAGCGCTGCCTTCTGCGCCTCCGTCAAGGCATCGCTCGTCGCCGGAGTCTCGCTCTGTCCTTCGCTTGAGACTGGCTGTACGCTTCCTGTGGGGGCTGCGACGGCCTGAGCCGCCTTGCCGTCCAAAGGGACAATAGTCGCCATAAGAGACATCAGCTCATCCAGTTTATCTGAAACCTTCTTCTTTTCTTCTTGATCGTCCTCGGCTCCAGCCTCTTCTGTCGCGTCCACCGTGGCAGCGTTTTGACCCGATGTATCATCGCTTGCTGTCTGCGCATTATCTTGAGCCTGTGCGGCTGGCTTATCATCGGCGGGATCGCTTGCCTCTTTTTTAGGCGGCTGTTGGACGCTGGCATGATCCTGTGGCTTGGCTTGCGTTGGCGCGGCTCTGTCGTGGGGGGCTGTCGTCACAGAGTGAGAAGAATCATGTTCGCCTGCGCCCTGCGCAGAAACGGGGGCAAAGCTTCGCGGCGCGGGGCCTGTCGAAGGGGGCGTGTAAGCCTCAACCTCTGGTAAGGCGCTTTTTGTTTCCGCCAGCAAACTAGCAAACAAATTGCTGTTGCCCCCACACGCATCAACGCCTGCCTTAAGAACAGACAGAAGACCCGATACCGTTTTGTCAGTGATTGTTGGTGCTTTGGTTTCTGTGACTTGAGCCATGATAAAATCCTTTTCTTTCGATCAGGCCGTGCGGCTGACGGCGACGGGGGTGCAGAGGGGGCTATAGCTTCCCAATAAAAGAGGCGTTTTTCTTGGGTCGACATAGCATTCATTTGTTTTGTTTTGTTCGCGAGCGGCACTGATAATCGTTTGAACCAAGGCCTGCGTGGCCCCTATAGCCGCCTGCAAATCGGCAGCATTACGCATCGCGCTTACAGCCAAGACCTCGCCTGACCGACGAAGGCGCAAGCGCTCTTCCGTTGTCACGGTTTTTAGCAAATCCGGTTTTTGCGTCAGCGATGCTATCGAGGCGCGGTAATCACGCATCCATTTGGCTTTTTCAGCGCGCACTTCCACAAGCGCTTCAAAATCCTGCTTTTTCAAAAGATCGGTTTCCTGATCCATCACGCGCGACAGAGCCTCCATCACGCTTAAAACAGCCACGGTCAAACGCGCCCCATCAGGGGCGTCGTCCGTTGTTTCTTTGTTGTTTTGTTGAGGCTGTTTCATTCTTTTTGTCCTTCTTCTTTTTTCAGGCTCGCGCGCCGTTCGCGTGTTCTTGCATCTGGATCATCGCCCTTGTGATGCTGCCCGTAAGACCCGAGTTCATGCCTTGCGCCATTGCCTTGCCGTATTCCTGCACCAGCAAATCCTTCATCACGTCCTCGCCCGCGCCGCCCCCAAACATCCCATCCGTTTCGATGCCTTCCCACATGGGCTTAAGCATCTGCGCCATAAAGACAGATTCAAAATCCTTAGCCGTTTTATCAAACGCCGTTTTGGACAGCACTTTTGTCGAACCCGCCAGAACACTAGCAGTCGGCCTCATCACATCAACAGGGGCAGCGAGAGCATCCACGTTCTTTCTTCCTTTCCCTGCCTTAAATAATTTCCAGATCAGCCTGCAAAGCGCCCGCCGCCTTAATCGACTGTAAAATCGTAATCATGTCCCTAGGCCCTATGCCCAACGCGTTCAGGCTTTGCACCATATCCTGCAAGCTTACGCCCGCGCTGAACACGGCGGCCTTTTTGCCCGCGCCTTCGTCCACATCGATGGCCGTTCGCGCCACCGTCGTCGTAGCCCCACCCTGCGAGAGAGGCGATGGCTGTGAAACCTGAGGCGTTTCCGTAATGCGAATAGTCAAATTACCTTGTGCAATCGCGACCGTGTTAATCCGAACGTTTTCGCCCATCACAATGACACCCGATTGCTCATCAATCACGACTTTGGCAATCTGGTCAGGAGCAACCTGTATTTGCTCAATATCCGTCATCAAAGACACAACATCGTGGCGACGCGCATCGGGAACCAAAACACGCACCGTCGCCGCATCTTGCGCCACGGCCACATTGCCCTTGAGATGCTCGTTAATGGCCTGTGCTATGCGGTTCGCCGTCGTAAAGTCAGGATTGCGGAGCGACAGGCGTATCGATCCCAAATCGGCCAAACGAAACTTGATTTCGCGCTCGACAATCGCCCCATTGGCAATACGCCCCGATGTCGGCACGCCCTTGGTCACTGAGGAGCCTTGCCCCGACGCGCTAAACCCGCCGACGGCCAAAGCGCCTTGCGAGACCGCATAAACTTCACCATCCGCGCCCAAAAGCGGGGTAACCAGAAGGGTCCCACCCGTCAGGTTCTTGGCATCGCCAAGCGTGGACACCATGACATCGACCCGCGAGCCCTGCGAAGAAAAGGGAGGCAGCGTCGCCGTTACCATCACGGCAGCCACATTCTTGGTCTTCATGCTCGTGCCGCGCGTGTTAACGCCAAGGCGCTCCAACATGCCGACAAGGCTTGTTTCGGTAAAAGGAGAGTTCGTCAGGCTGTCGCCGGAGCCATTGAGCCCCACGACAAGGCCATAGCCAATCAGCATATTGTCGCGAACCCCTTCAAAATCAACGACATCTTTAAGACGTGAGGTAGCCTGCGCCGACGAAGGAGCCGCAAGGATCAAAAACGCCAAAACCAAGGCCACAAAGCCATGCCGCACACGAAGCGATAAAGCCCCTGACGCAAGACAGGGCAAATGAGAAGAGCGGCGTGTAAAAAACGATTGAGGCATGAAAACTCCTGATCCTTTCACGAAGAGATACGCAAGCTCCATGCCAAAAAGTGCCTTACCCTTATTTTTTATCTATCCTTTTGATCTATTTTATCTTTAAAATGAAAAAATTATTTTTGACCCTTCCCCTCAGCCCTCAGGACAGGTAAACTCTGCCTCACGCATGAAGGGGGCGGAATCTTTTGCCCCTTAGCCTTTCTTTTTCTGTATAAAGGGAAAGACAAGGCGCTCAAGCCCCTTTAGGACGATAGTATGATTAACCGTATCGATGGTCCACGATCCGTTCAGACGACGACTCCAACACGCCGCGCCAGTAAAGGGAGCAGCGTGAGCAAGTCGAGTTTTTCTGAACATCTTGATTCGACCGAGGAAGCCTCTGGCGCCTCGGGAGCCGGTGCGCTGGGCGCAGTCAACGGCGTTTTGGACATTCAAGAGGTTGATGATGCTTTGTCCCGCGCGGCGCGCGGTAAGCTTCGCGCCGAGGATTTGCTGGATAAACTTGATGACCTTCGCCTTGACCTTTTGACGGGAGCGTTGTCTAAGAGCAAGCTGCAAAGACTAGCCGACATAGCCCATTCCCGCCGTGCCGAGGTTACCGACCCCCGTCTTGGTGAAATTCTTGACGAAATCGACTTGCGCGCGCAGGTAGAATTAGCCAAATTCACCCAAGTTTGAATTTTTTGTTTTTCGCGAATCACCAAGGAGCAATACCGCATGGTTACTGTCCCCAAAAACTACAAGCCAACCGAAAAAGAACCCTACATGAATCCGGTTATGGTGGAATATTTCCGTCAAAAACTCATTGTTTGGAAAGAATCCATTCTGGCCGACGCCACGAACACCTTGCAAGATCTACAGGACGAAGGGGGCCTTCGTGAATCGGACGTCGCGGATCGCGCCTCGGTCGAGACCGATGTCGCGCTTGAGCTTCGCGCGCGGGATCGTCAACGCAAACTGATCAGCAAAATTGACGAGGCGCTTGAGCGCATTCGCAATAACGATTACGGCTATTGCGAAGAGACAGGCGACCCCATTGGCATCAAGCGCCTTGAAGCGCGCCCTGTGGCTACTCTCACCGTCGAAGCCCAAGAACGTCATGAAAGAATGGAGCGCACCCACCGTGATGAACGCGAATAGGCTTTATATAGCGGCAGCTCTTCTGTCCACCTTCCTTCTCCCGACAACAGGTCAAGCCCAAGCCGCTTCAGCCCCTGCCCTTTACGGCGTTGGCGAGATTCAGGTTCAAAACGCGCGCCTTGGCAACAGCGAAGCCACCGCTAATTGCGGCATGTCGAGCGGCGAGATTTCGAACGCGGTTATCAAAGCCTTTAGCGGAGATTTGCTTCCTGTTTTTTCTCCTCTTAACGCTCCACCTGAAAAAGAGTCCGTAGCCCGCATTGACCTGCTTCCCACCGTGATGTCGATGCAGACGGATGACAAAACATGTACTTCTTGGGTCTCTTTCTCGGCCCAAAGTCACAACCCTGTCGTTTTGACGCCGATTGAAACGCCCCGCTATATTACTGTCTCCTATTGGGACGGCGGCATGTTGGTTCATTCGACCAAGGGCGGTCATGCACAGACTCTGATCAACGCCATTGATAAAATCGTTGGTCAATTCATGCGTCAATATAAACTGGATCAACCGCCCAGCCTGACCCCGCCGACAGAGGTCAAGAAAACGCCCTAATGGAAGGGATCGTTTATTCGGCTTTGCGGCGAGCCTGTAGAGCTGCCGTTAGCGTGCCATCGTCAAGATAGTCAAGCTCACCACCGACAGGAAGGCCATGCGCGAGACGGGTCACAGAGATGCCTGTGTTTAAAAGCCTCTCAGCAACATAATGGGCGGTTGTCTGCCCCTCGACCGTCGCGCCAAGGGCCAAGATGACTTCCTGAACAGCCCCCTCTTGAACGCGCACCACGAGCTTATCAATTTTAAGATCAGCGGGACGAATGCCGTCCAGCGCGGATAGTGTTCCCCCCAAGACATGATAGCGCCCCTTGAAAGCGCGTGAACGCTCAAGCGCCCATAAATCCGCGACATCCTCAACCACGCAAAGAAGGCCTTCATCGCGCCCTTGATCGCGGCAAATCGCGCAAGGCGACAGAACATCCCAATTGCCGCAAACGGGGCAGCTTTGCACCTGCGCGGCCACGTCCCGCAGGGACTCGATAAGCGGCAACATCACCGCCTCGCGCCGTTTCAGAAGATCAAGAACAGCACGACGTGCCGAGCGAGGCCCAAGGCCAGGTAATTTGGAAAGCAACTGCGTCAGATGGTCAAGCGGCGTGGAGGCCATGATCTAAAACGGGAGGCTCATGCCCGCCGGCAGTTTCACGCCGCCCATGGCCTTTTCGGTTTCCCCTGCAACCACGGCGTCAATCTGAGCCTTGGCATCGCGGCACGCCGCGATGATAGTGTCCTCCAACATCTCGACATCGGATGGATCGACAAGCTTGGGATCAATCTTAAGTTTCAACAACTCGCCCTTGCCATTCATCGTGGCCAGCACGGCATCGCCGCCCGCCTGTCCCGTCTTTTCTGTTTCGGCAAGCCGCGCCTGCATGGCCGTCATCTTGCCTTGCATCTCTTGCACTTGTTTCATCATCTGGCCGATATTGAGCATCGTTTGTTCCTTATCGTTAATAGCGGTAATGGTCAGCCTTATAAGGGCCTTCTGGCGCAACACCCAGATAGGCGGCTTGCTTGTCCGTCAGCTTGGTCAACTGCGCCCCCAGTTTGTCCAAATGCAGACGCGCGACCTTTTCGTCCAAGTGCTTGGGCAAGGTGTAAACCTTGACCTCATACTTTTCCGGATGGGTCCAAAGCTCAATCTGCGCCAAGGTCTGGTTCGTAAACGACGCACTCATCACAAAGCTGGGGTGGCCCGTCGCGCAACCCAGATTGACCAGCCTACCCTTGGCCAATACAATCAGGCGCTTACCGTCGGGAAAGATAACCTCGTCAACCTGCGGCTTTACTTCATCCCAAACATAATTGCTCAACGCCTCGACCTGAATTTCGGAATCGAAGTGGCCGATATTGCAAACGATGGCGCGATCCTTCATCGCCCGCATATGATCAAGCGTGATCACGTCCACGTTGCCCGTCGCCGTCACAAAGATATCGCCTATCGCCGCTGCACAATCCATCGTCACGACCTGATAGCCTTCCATCAGCGCTTGCAACGCATTGATAGGATCAACCTCGGTCACCAGAACGCGTGCGCCAGAGCTGCGCAGGCTGGCCGCCGAGCCTTTGCCCACATCGCCATACCCACACACGACGGCAACCTTGCCCGACATCATGACATCGGTGGCACGACGGATGCCGTCCACAAGGCTCTCACGGCAGCCATACAGGTTATCGAACTTGGATTTCGTCACGCTGTCATTCACGTTAAAGGCTGGGATTTTTAGCGTTCCAGCCTTCATCATATCATACAAGCGATGCACGCCCGTCGTCGTTTCCTCGGACACGCCGCGTACGTCTTTGAGCATGTCGGGGTGCTTGTCATGCATGTATTTGGTCAGGTCGCCGCCATCATCCAGCAGCATGTTGGGCGTCCAGCCATCCGCGCCCTTCAGCGTTTGATCGATGCACCACCAGTACTCTTCCTCGCTCTCGCCTTTCCACGCAAAAACAGGGTTTCCCGCCGCCGCGATGGCGGCCGCCGCCTGATCTTGCGTTGAGAAAATGTTGCACGACGACCAGCGCACGCTCGCGCCCAAGGCGACGAGCGTTTCGATCAACACGGCCGTTTGGATGGTCATATGAAGGCAGCCGCAAATGCGGGCGCCAGCGAGGGGTTTTGCCGCGCCGTATTCGGCGCGCAAGGCCATCAACCCAGGCATTTCCGTTTCGGCAATCGCGATTTCCTTACGCCCCCAAGCAGCGAGAGAAATGTCTTTAACTTTGTAGTCGGTGAACAAAGAATCCATGGGGAAATCCTTAAGAAAAGAGGAAACAAAAAGCACGCGAAGTCCTATCACATGCCACAGTAGGGCGAAAGATGAAAAAAGAATCCCTTACTTTTTTCGCCCCGAAGCAGCCCCCGATAGGCTTTCCGGCCCGCTTTCCAAAAGGCCACGGATCGCTGCCTCATCGGTCAGCTTAAGAACCTCTTGAGCAAAGGCAACGGCCTGAGGCAACCCGACAGAGCGGATCACATTCTTGATTCGCGGCAATCGCGAGGGAGCGATAGAAAACTCGCGAAGACCCAAGCCCAAAAGCAGAACCGTGGCAAGAGGATCGCCCGCCATTTCGCCGCAAAGGCTCACGGGAATGTTCGCACGCCACGCCGCCGCGATGGTCAACTGGATCAACCGCAAAACAGCCGGATGATAGGGATTGTAAAGCCCCGCCACGCGCTCATCACCACGGTCAATCGCGAGCGTATATTGGGTGAGGTCGTTGCTACCAATCGCGAAGAAATTGCACACACGGCTAAAGGCGTCCGCCGCCAAGGCAGCCGCCGGAATCTCGATCATCGCGCCCAAAGGGGGCAAAGCAGAGGGCAGTTTAACCCCGCGCTTTTGCAGGCGCTTTTCAATAGCCACGAGCCTTTCACGCACTTGCTTCATCTGATCTACAGAAGAGACCATCGGGATCAAAATACGCACAGGGCCATAGGCAGCGGCGCGAAGGATAGCGCCAAGCTGAGCGTCCAAAAGCTTAGGCTCACGAAGGCCTAAGCGAATGGCGCGAAGCCCCAACGCCGGATTGATACTTTCACCCAAGGCGTCGCCCAGCGCCGACGCAATTTTCTCGCCCCCCACATCCAGCGTGCGCACCGTCAGGGGACGGCCTTCCATTTTCTTGACAAGATCGCGCAAAACCTCAAACTGCTCGTCTTCGGAGGGCAGATTGGGGCGGTTCATAAAATTGAACTCGGTGCGCAAAAGGCCGACGCCCGTTGCTCCCGCTTCCAGAACCGAATCGATATCGCGCGGCAATTCAAGGTTCGCTTCGACCCGCACAGGCGTTCCGTCAAGCGTCACGGCAGGCATATTGCGCAAGCCTTTCAGCTTTTTTGTCTCCCGCGCCTGCTTGGCCAATTGAGCCTTATAGGCCTGCAACGTTTCTGGCGTAGGACGCAAAACAATCACGCCCGCGTGGCCATCGATGATAACGATCTCACCCGTCGCCACGCCGCCGATAAGCTCTGTCACACCCAAAAGGGCAGGAATCCCAATAGCACGCGCCATGATGGCGGCATGCCCCTCTGCCCCTCCCAATACTGCCGCAAAGCCCGCCACACGCGAGGGATCCATCAAAGCCGTATCGGCGGGCGTGATTTCTTCGGCCAGAAAAATGCTGCTGGGGGGAGCGCTTTCAAACGGGTTGTACTTTTGTTGCAAAAGATTGCGAATAAGCCGCGCCCCGACCTCACGCACATCGTCGGCGCGGGCGGCCAAATATTCATCCTCCATCGAAGCAAAACCAGAGGCAATGACACCGATCTGGCGTTGCACCGCCGCCTCGGCGTTCAACTTGGCCTCAGAAATGGTTTCTTCAACGCCACGCAAAAGGCGCGAGCTGGAGACCATCCCCTTGTACGCCTCAAGCAAAAGACCGACATCTTCGTCCGCGCCCTCAGGCAGCATTTCCGCTTTAGATTTTAAAAGGCCCAGTTGCTTTTGTGTTTTTTGAACCGCCGCCTGAAAGCGTTTGACCTCCTTGTCAACCTGACCCGCAGACAGCGTGTATTCAGGCACGGGGATGCCCCCCTGTTCAATGACAAAGGCGGGGCCGATGGCTATACCGCTCGAGACACCAATCCCGCGCAGTATTTTTTCGCCTTCGCTCTTTTTGTTACGCTCAGCTGATATCTTCATCAAAGCCCCTCATGACAAGATCCGCCAAACAAGACAAAGCCTGTACGGCTTCGGCCCCCGACGCGCATAACTTGATCCGTGTTCCACACGGCGCGGCCAGCATCATCAGTCCCATAATCGATTGCCCCGACACACGCATATCGCCACGCGCGACATTCACCTCGGCCTTAAACTGCGATGACGTTTGCACGAACTTGGCTGCCGCCCGCGCATGAAGTCCCCGCCTATTGACCAAAACAACCATCTGGCACAGCTCGTCTGCGCGAATTCCGTCTGATTCCCCCTCCATAAGACTCAACCGCCCGCCGCCATGTTTTCTGTTACAAGCTGAATATATTTCCGTCCTGCCGCCGCCGCCTCGGTTACGGCATCCAAAAGGCTAGAGCTGTCACGAAGAGACACCAGCTTAATAAGCGCTGGCAAATTAATGCCCGCCAAAACAACCGCGTTCGTCTTGGGCATCGTGGCCAAGGCCAAATTGCTGGGCGTGCCGCCAAACATATCGGTGAGAAGAACCACCCCATCGCCTGTGTTCACGTCTTTGATCGAGGCGAGGATATTCTGGCGGCAAACGTCCATGTCGTCTTCAGGCGCAATGCTGATGGCCTTGGCCTGCGTCTGCTGCCCCACGATTTGATTGACGGCGAACAACATCTCGGCACCAATCGCGCCGTGAGAAACCAAAACAATACCAAACATCCCACTCTCCCTGTTGCTTTATGCCTTGCTGCCCGCCCGATCAAGATCACGATGACCGATGCCGACAATATACCCTTTTGACGCGAGCGCCGTCGCCACTTGTTCGGCAACGAAGACGGAACGATGACGTCCGCCCGTACAGCCGATGGCAATCGTCAGGTAGTTTTTACCCTCTCGTTGATAGCGCGGTAAGAGCGGAAACAAAAGCCCCGTGAGGCGGTTCATAAACCCCTCATAATCCTCATCTTTTTGGATATAAGCCGCCACATCGGGCTCTTGGCCCGTTTTCGGGCGCAAAGAAGGCTCCCAATGAGGGTTCGCCAGAAACCGAACATCAAAGACCAGATCCGCCTCACGCGGAAGACCCTGACGATAGGAAAAGGACATCACGTAAAGCGCCAACCCTATTTCTGATTCAAGCCGGTAGTGCCCCACGATCAAGCGCCGCAGCTCATGGATCGAAAGCGCCGACGTGTCGATCACATGCTCCGCCTCACCGCGCAATCCACCCAAAAGAATTCTTTCCTTTTGGATGCCATCGGTCACAGGCCTATCGACCGCCAAAGGATGCCGGCGACGCGTTTCCGTAAAACGCCGCTGAAGAGAGTCATCCGAGCATTCTAAAAAGACAAGCTGTGGGGCAAGGTCGTCCTGTTTCCGCAAGCGTTCATAAACACGCAAAACTTCCTCAACCGAAAAATTGGCGTTACGCGTATCAATCGCCACCGCCAACGCCTTGCCCGCCTGTGCGCCGTCAACCCATTGCTCGACAAGGCCCAGACGCAAATTGTCCACCGCCTCATAGCCTAAATCCTCAAGAACCTTAAGCGACGTGGACAGCCCCGCGCCGGACATACCCGTCAGCAAAATCACGGGGCGTCTGGTGTCTTGGCCTTTTTTATCCTCTTTTTTAATCGACATCGCAGAACCGTCCTTGCAGGGCCAACCGAATCTTGGTCGGCGTAGAAGCTTCACACCCTATCAGGTTAAGCTCTCGGATAGGCTGATCAAGCAAAGAACAAAACGACTTGCTTGGCAACCGCTCAATATCATGCCCCAAAGGCCAAAGTCGAACCACCAAACCAACGGGAACATGCTGGCTATAGGGAACCTCTTGCATAAGGCCGACATGCCTTATCTCAAGCATTCCCGCTAGCGTTGGCGGCGGAGAGGCCAAAACATAATCCCCCTCAAGCGTGAGCACCGTCTGATCATCCGCCACCAGCGCAGCCCCGCCCTCCATCAAACGCAGCGCAACGTCGGACTTGCCAACACCCGCCGCCCCCATCAATAAAACGGCCCTATCATTCACCGCAACGCATGAGGCATGAAGGAACATAGGGATTAACTCGTAAAGAACAGAGTGTGCATATCGCGCAGCCCATCCACGATAAACTGAACCGACCGCGCGGCCAAAAGAACACCCATCACGCGTGCCACGATGATATTCCCGCTATTGCCCAAGACCCGCAAAACGGCGCGCGAGGCCAGCAGCGTGGCCAACGTCAGGGCCATCACAATTGTCAAAGCCAACAGGACAGCGGCTTCTTCTAGCCTCCCTTCGGTACGGCTCATCAACAGAATCGTCGCCGTCATGCAGCCAGGGCCGGAAATGAGGGGAATGGCCAAAGGAAACACGGCCACGTCCGCACGATCCGCAAGACCATTGGCGTCTGTCTTGGAAGAACCAAAACGCGTGTCACTAAAGATCATGCGATACGCGATAGTGAACAAAAGAATGCCGCCCGCAACGTGAAAAGAGGGCAAGCGAATGCCAAGCTGGGTCAGCAGGGATTCACCAAAAAACGCAAAAAACAAAAGAACGCCAAACGCCACCCCGACAGCCTTAAACGCCGTTGCCTTGATCTCTTTGGCGGGGCTGTGTGCCATAAGCCCAACAAAAACAGAGGCCACGCCCAAGGGATTGGTTATAACCAACAACGAAATAAAGGCATTAAGGAATGTTTGGCTTAGCATGGGCTTTCTTCCTTCTGGGGGGCTTGCGCCTTTAGTCTAAGGCAGTTTTATTGGCAAAAGAAGCTTTGTTTTTGAGCGTCCTCCGTTAAGAGGGCCTTAACGTCCCTTGTTTAAAATTAGTTTTTTCCCCGTCACCGGAGGGCCTATGGCGTTTTTGGATTGGAGCGATTCCCTGTCGGTTCACTATCGACTGATTGACGCTGACCATAAAAAACTCGTTGAGTTGATCAACAACTTACACGGGCTTGGAGAATCGGCGGGCACACCTAGCGCCGTAGGGGCCGCCGTAAAACAGTTGACCGATTTTTTTAAGACTCATTTTGTGCATGAGGAAACCCTTATGCGCAAAACAGCTTACCCACAAATTATCCCCCATAAAATTGAGCATGATCGGCTGATGAAGCAGCTGGAAGATTTTGGAACGCGTCTTGAGGCAGGCCAAGTTGGCCTTTCACAAGACACGGTCGTGTTTTTGCGCACATGGCTGTGCGGCCATATTCTTGAAGTTGACTCACATTTGGGCGCGTGGCTGGCTAAACTTGAACAGCCAACGGAAGACCCCGCCTAATTTCTGGGCCTAATTTCTGGCACGCGTAAGATGAAAGTTTTCCAGCCCGTCAACATCCGGAAGAACATCGGCCAAGGCCGCAAGCTTCAAATGCCGACGACGGCTTAAAGAAATGGCAACAAAATGCCATTCGACTTGACCATTGTGAAACTGGATCATGATTGACCCTGCAGCCAAATCATACCCGTTCTCCCTAAGGATCGTTTGCACAAGATTCTGGGACGGACGAAACCCCTTTTGAAATTGCATCATCACCGAAATAGGCCGCCTTGATGGTAATAAAAGGTCAAAGCGCATCCCCATCATCACGAACAGCTCGGCCAAAAGGGTCATCACAAAGGCCGGCACATACAAACCAAGCCCGACGAGAACACCAATCGATGCCGAAGCCCAAATCGATGCCGCCGTGGTCAATCCGCTGATATTCAGTCCATTCTTCATAATGATGCCCGCACCTAAAAACCCGATGCCGGTGACAATACCTTGTATCGTGCGCGAGGGATCAATAAACGCCATATTGCCCGTCCAATGCCCCCCCAGCCAAAAGCTAGGATGGACAGACACGGAAACCAAAACCGCCGAAACCATGCAAACAAGACCATAGGTTCGCATGCCCGCAGCACGGCCATGGTAGGAACGCTCATACCCGAACAGAAAGCCAAGAGCCAGAGCCACAGCCATATCAGAGACAAGAATTAAGTCAGGCGATGAGTGGAAGTAGGCCTGCCCCTCGCTTACAATACCGCTTATCAGATCAATCATTGTTGTTTTTCCAAAAGCCACTAACGACAGGGGTTAAAGGGAGGCTTAGGCCCCAGAAGGCTCACCCGATGCACCTTCCAAAAAGGAAACTTCCTCAGGCGTCGAAACGCGCCCTAGGGCAGCATTGCGATGGGGAAAACGCCCAAAGCGCTGAATCGTCTGGGAGCGCCATTCAGCCGAATCCACCCATTCAGGATCCTTGGTTCTCTCCCGCACATAAAAGACACCAAGGCGTTGATCGCCGATGTTTTCCGAATGCTCAAACGGCAAATAGAAGAAGAGTTTGAAGTTCCTGTCGATCCTGTCATCGAAATGGCGAATGATCGCCTGACGCGCCAGCTCAAGAGCGCTTTCATCCGTCGCATAAGCGCGAGGCGTCCCACGAAACATGCGCCGAGGAAAGACATCCAGCAAAAGCAGGAGGCACAACATGCCTTCAGGCGTTTCCTCCCATTCCCGAAGTTCATCCAGCGCCGCCCGTTCATGCGCGGCTAAAAATCGCGCACGCACAGCCTCATCCAGCGCTGGGTCTTGGGCAAACCAGCGCTTGGAACCCACTTCATAAAACCAGAAGTTCAAGATTTCTTCAGGATCGGTCAACATGTCCGCCCACCCTACAGCAGGAATGTTACCGAAGTGTTACCGACAGGCGGCGCACACAGCCCGTTTAGCCATGGTTTTTATCAAGCGGCTTGGGGGGCTTAGCCACGGCGCTCTGATTCCGCACAGGCCCCTCCCTTAAAGGAGTCCCACCAAAGGCTATAACATGATCCAGACCGCCTTGCTCTTTTTCCCATTTTTTAATAGTTTCAACCAAAACGCGGGGAAGGTAAAAGCCGTATGTCGCGGCCATAGCAACATGATGCGCCGCCAACGCCAGCTGCGCTTGCGGCACGCCCATTGAGGCCGCCGCTTCAATATAAAGCAAGCCCCTCTGTCTTTCCTCTTGGTTATTATCCTGAAGCTTCAAAAAGGCTCCCAAAACATAAAGAGCCACAGGCTCTCCCTTATCGGCCTTTACGGACAGCTCATTAAGCGGGATTTTCTTCATAAGATGAATTTTGTTTTTGTATTGTTGCGCTCTTTCGATGTTAGCGTCACAGATCGCACGAGCTATAAATTTTTCAAGAAGGGCGTGATCCTCGTCAATCTTGCTATTCCCTGCGCCCGTTTCTTTTCCCATTCTCAATCTCCTTAAAAAATATTTTTCGGCATAATGATCAAAAAGGTGTGGGTAGATTTCGTATAAGTTTATGATAGATTTGAGGAAAAGGGAGTTTTTGAAGGTGTCACAACAAAAACTGTCCGAAGTGTGGATGTTTTTCGATCTATCGAG
>JBAZRW010000019.1 GCA_041662785.1 Bdellovibrionales bacterium
TCGATAGATCGAAAAACATCCACACTTCGGACAGTTTTTGTTGTGACACCTTCAAAAACTCCCTTTTCCTCAAATCTATCATAAACTTATACGAAATCTACCCACACCTTTTTGATCATTATGCCGCAATTTCAGCAAAAAGCTGTTGCTTTGGGGTTTTCAAAAGTTAAGTTCGGGATTGTCAATAAGGGGGAAGAAAAAGGCATTTGGATTGGATGCCCCGATGTTGTTGATGGACTTCGCTGCAATCTGGCTTTGTTTGGTGATTATGCTATCAAGCCTGAAGAATATATCAGTTTTGTTGAAAATGCTAATGCGCATATTGATAGATTTTGTGTTGAAAGTTTAAAGGACTTTTTGATTGAGAAAGAAGTTCCTTTTTTCTATGGCCAGAAGGGAAAAATGCACATGTTTTTCCTAGAAAAGCTTTCTCAGCAGATCGAGCTTCTTTCGCTTGCCGCCGGATTTGAAAATGTCTCTGCTCCGCTTTTTCCTGTGCGGCCCGGATCGCAGGGTGAAGGGTTCTATATTTCTTTAAAAAATAAGCTCGTCAGTTAAGTGGGGCGGTGTTTTTATGAAAACGCGCCCTTTTTTGTTGAAATAGATTTTATTTTCCATAGTCTGATCGCCACGCATCCTTGCCCTTCTTAACAAGTGAAGGTGGAGATAAATCTTTTATGCTCTTTAATTCCTTTCCGTTCCTTTTTGGGTTTTTCCCCGTTGTCTTTCTTGGCTTTTTTCTCATCGCACGCAAGAGCCAGACAGCCGCGGGGGTGTGGCTGGGCTTGTCTTCTCTCTTTTTTTATGGGTGGTGGAGTCCTCGCTATGTGCCGCTTTTGTTGGCGTCCATCCTTTTCTCTTTTGTGGTCAGCGCGGGGCTAACCTCCCCATCCCTTGGACGGCCAAGAAAAAAGCTCCTCCTTTTTGTTTCCATCTTTGTGCATTTGCTTGTTCTGGGTTTTTATAAATATGGAGCCTTTTTTCTTGGCGCGTTCCTCGGACTAACCGGCCTGGAGGGTAGTGCTTATGCGGGCGCAGTTGCGGTCGAGCTTCCCATTGGCATTTCTTTTTATACCTTTACGCAAATTGCCTTTCTTGTGGATTGCTGGCAGGGGAAAGTGATCGAGCGAAGGCTAGATCACTATTTGCTTTTTGTGACCTATTTCCCCCACCTTATTGCGGGGCCGATTTTGCATCACGCACAAATGATGCCGCAGTTTGCCAAGGCCGATATTTACAAGCCGAGGATGGAGTGGATCGCACGGGGCGTTGTTATCTTTGTTTTTGGATTATCGAAGAAGCTGTTGATTGCTGATCCGATGTCCGTTTATGCCAATGCCCTTTTTGATCAAAAATTGGTTCTGCCAACCTTTTTTCTAAGCTGGCTTGGCACGATCTTTTATGCTTTTCAAATCTATTTCGATTTTTCCGGTTATTCGGACATGGCGATTGGGCTGTCTTTGTTTTTCGGAATCAAGCTTCCGGTAAATTTTAATTCACCTTATAAGGCGACCAGCATTATTGATTTTTGGCGGCGGTGGCATATTTCGCTTTCAACCTTCTTGCGCGATTACCTTTACATTCCGCTGGGTGGCAATCGGTATGGCGCGGTCAGACGCTACATCAACCTTTTTATCACCATGCTTCTTGGCGGGTTGTGGCACGGGGCGGGGTGGACATTTATTCTCTGGGGCGGCTTTCATGGCCTCCTGCTGGCCATCAATCATGCTTGGCAGAAGGTGGCGAAAAGGGACGGACGCAGGCATGTTGTTGCCAAGGGGCTTTCTTGGCTTGTGACGTTTGTGTGCGTTTGTCTGGCGTGGGTTTTGTTTCGGGCAGAAACGCTTTCTCAAGCCATCGTGGTTTATAAGGGCATGCTGGGGCTTAACGGCTTGTCCCTTCCTGAATTTTTTAAAGATAAGGTTTCCTTTTTGAAGGGAGCTGCCCTTGTTGATTATTCAGGCATTTGGCAAGGGGCGCAAACACAGGGAGACAGCACCTCTTTTATCTTGCTGCTGCTTGCGGGCGCGATTTGTTGGGGGGCGAAGAATTTGAACAAGGTTTCTGTTCAGGAAAATAAAGTTTCCTTTGGCGTTGGCCAGGGCGTGCTTATTGGTGGTTTGTTTTTCTTGTGCCTTCTTCATATGGCAAGTGGTGCGCCCGCCCAATTCCTCTATTTTAGGTTTTAATCATGAAACGTTTTTTTATCGGCCTTGGCGCAGGATTCTTTGTAACGCCTCTTTTACTTCTTGCCCTTGCCTTGGGGCTTCCTACTGAAAAAGTGGGCCCCGCCCGATGGGTTGGGGATTGCCTTAAGGTCAAACTGGCCGTGGCACGAGAAGAGGCCAAGCCGCAGATTATTATCTTATCGGGATCAAATGCTCTTTATGGGTTTTCTGCGCGCTCTATGCGTGAGCGGGCGGATCTGCGCGCTGTCAATTTGGGCATGCATGCAGGGCTTGGGCTGAAATACACCCTTTATTACGGGCTTTCTGTGGCGAAAAAGGGCGATCTTTTTGTGTTGCCGTTTGAATACGAGTTTTATGAGCCAGAGCGATACGAAGGCGCTTTGTCCCTGCAGATTTTGGCCAATGATCCGGCCTTTTTTGGGAAATTATCCCCGCCTGAGCAGTTTAAGCTTATCGCCAGCATTACCGCTTCGGAATGGATTGCTTTTGTCAGGAATAGAACCCGTCCCGATCCGGTGGAGGGAGCGGGGTGTCGGCCAGAATCCCTGACAAAGTATGGCGACCAAACGGCTAATCAGCGTGCCGGCCTTGATAAAAAGGCTCATGCGTTATTGGCGGCTCGACCCGCTCGCGTTTTTTCTCTTAGTGCGGAAGCCAAAGAAAACATTTTGTGGTTTAAGCGCGAGCTTGCGAAAGTCGGCGCTTCGTTCGTTTTGGCGTATCCCAACACGTTGGAACCCATTTTTAACGTTGAGGAAAACAAGGCGTTTTTGAGTGATCTTGACGCCTTTGCGGCGGCAGAGGGGATTGTCATTATCGGCCGCCCAGAAGACAGGGCGTTTTCCTTGGATCAAGCGTTCGACACGAATTATCATGTGGACAGCGTACGGCAGGAGGAAAACACAACCATTCTCCTTAAACAGCTAGGCGGGATAGATTTGCGCCCTTTTCAAGGGGCGATTGAAGAACAAAAGGATCAACGATGAAGCTGATCAAACCAACGAAACTTCAAGCGGGCGACAAGGTGGCGGCGATCACGCTGTCGTGGGGCGGTGCGGCGACGTTTCCCGACCGTTATGCGCTGGGCAAAAAAAGGCTTGAAGAAAACTTTGGTGTGCAGGTTGTGTTAACGCGCCATGCGTTGCGCGAGGCTGCGTGGATTGCCGCGAACCCCAAGGCTCGCGCCGATGATTTGATGGAGGCTTTTGCCGATCCGCAGGTCAAAGCCATCTTTAGTATTATTGGCGGGGAGGATTCGATCCGCCTGTTGCCGTATGTTGATTTGAATGTGATTGCGCGGCATCCAAAAATCTTTATGGGGATGTCCGACACAACAGTGACGCATTTTATGTGTTTGAAGGCTGGGCTGTCCTCTTTTTACGGCCCCTCAATTTTGGCGGACATGGATGAGAATGTTGAGGCGTTTCCTTATATGCTCGACTCTGTGCGGCGCACGTTGTTTACGTCAGAGCCATTAGGCGAGATCGCGCCATCTGACGAATGGACGGGTGAGATGCTGCCTTGGCAAGTGCCGGAAAATGCCAAGATTAAGCGTAAAAGACATAAGCCCCTTGGCTATCAGGTCTTGCAGGGCAGTGGCGTTGTTCGAGGACCGCTGATTGGCGGGTGCATTGAGGTTCTGGATTGGCTGCGCGGGACGGCGGTTTGGCCTGTGCCGCAACAATGGGAGGGTGCGATTCTGTTTTTGGAAACGTCCGAGGAAAACCCTACGCTCAATCAATTTACGCGCATGGTGCGGTGTTTTGCTGCGATGGGGATATTGAATTGCGTGAACGGTATTCTGTTGGGACGGCCTATGGTCGATCCCGATCCTGCGCTGATGACCCAATACGATGTCGCGCTACAAAAGGTTGTGCGTGATGAATGCGGCCTTGCCGATCTCCCAATTATGACGCAGCTGGATTTTGGACATAGTGCGCCTCAAATGGTGTTGCCTTATGGGGCTGAGGCTGAGATTGATTGCGAGCGCAAGGCATTTTCGATTTTGGAATCGGGCGTTTCTGCTGCACCTGCGCCTTAGCTGGCGGAGCCGCTCACGCAACGCGGGATGTCGCCTAGGTCATTGGTGATCGTGACGTTTTTGAAAGAGGCCTTTTCCATCATCGTGGCGACGTCTTGCGCCTGCCCGATGCCGACTTCAAAAAGAACGACGCCGTTCGCGTTCAGAAATTGCGGTAACAACGGAATCAAATGGCGATAGGGATCAAGACCGTCCGTGCCGCCATCCAGCGCGGCGGCGGGATCGTGAAGGCGCACTTCGGGTTGCAGGCCGTCCATGTCGTGTGAGGGTATATACGGCGGATTGCAAAGGATAAGGTCGAACTTTTCCTCAACGCCGTCTAGCCAATCACCGATGCGGAAAACGGCGCGGTCGTCCAGCCCAAGGCGCTGCGCGTTAAGCGCGGCCTGCTGGGCGGCGCGTGGCGCTTTGTCGATGCCAACGCCTGTCGCGGTTGGCCATTCATGAAGCAGCGAAAGAAGAAGACAGCCCGTTCCCGTGCCAAGGTCAAGAAGACGGAGAGACTTCACTCTTTCGTCATCCCGCTGAAAAGCGGGATCCAGCTGCACCGCGTCTGCGGTGCAGAAGAGTCTTGTGCCGCGCAGACGCGCGGCGCTGGATTCCGGCTTTCGCCGGAATGACGATAAAGCCACCTCAATCAGCGTTTCGCTGTCGGGGCGAGGCTCCAGCGTCGCCTCATTGAGGCCAAAGGGAAGCCCCCAAAACTCGCGGCAGCCAAGGATGCGGTGGACAGGCTCGCGAGACGCACGACGAGAGATCAAGGCGTCGATATTTTTAATTTCATCGTCGCCCAAAACACGTTCGCCTTGCATCAAGAGCGCGGCGCGGTCGCAGCCTAGAGCATGGGCGATTAGCAGCCGCGCATCAAGAACGGGATTGTCGATATCCGTGGTGGCAAGGCGTTCTTGTGTGGAAAGGATTAGGGCAAAAAGTTTCATCACGCAGAAGCTTTTGTTAGAGCGTAATCCATTATGTTTTGTCCGTCATTGCGAGGAGCCGAGCGTAAAGCGAGGCGACGCGGCAATCCATCTCTTGCCGTTTCCATAGGGGACGCTTGTAGAGATTGCAGGAGATGGATCGCCACGGGGGCTGTGCCCCCTCGCGATGACGTGTTACTTCTTGTTTTTGTAAGCACCTTAATTCACCCGTTCGCATCGGCGAGCGCGGCGAGTTTTTCGGCTTCGTCGCGTTGGATCAGGGGGTCGATGATTTCATCTAGCGCTGTTCCCGCGACGACATCGTCAATCTTATAAAGAGTCACGTCGATGCGGTGATCGCTGACGCGGCCTTGCGGGAAGTTATAGGTGCGGATGCGCTCTGACCTATCGCCCGAACCCACCTGCTCCTTACGGACGGCGGCATAGGCGCTGTCGCGCTCGGCGCGGTGCTTTTCATAGATGCGCGAGCGTAAGACTTTCATCGCCTTGGCGCGGTTCTTGATCTGTGAGCGTTCATCCTGCATCGCCACAACAATGCCCGTTGGCAAGTGCGTAAGGCGCACCGCGCTGTCGGTTTTATTGACGTGCTGACCGCCTGCACCCGATGAGCGATAGGTGTCGATGCGTAAATCTTTGTCCTCAATCTTGACGTCGACTTCTTCCATTTCGGGCAGGACGGCGACGGTCGCGGCGGAGGTATGAACGCGGCCTTGGCTTTCCGTTTGAGGCACACGCTGCACGCGATGCACGCCAGACTCGAACTTCAGGCGGGCAAAAACGCCCCGCCCCGTGATCAGGGCCGTGCCGTCTTTCAGGCCGCCCAGATCGTTTTCGGCCAAGTCCATGACTTCAAACCGCCAGCCGTGAAGGCCGGCATAGCGACGATACATCTCAAACAAAAGGGCGGCAAACAAAGCGGCCTCATCGCCGCCTGTGCCAGCACGAACTTCCAAAATAGCATTGCGTTCGTCGGCAATATCTTTGGGGAGCAAGAGGCGCTGCACCTGTTTTTCTAAAGCGGGGATCGCGTCCCGCAGGGTGTCGATTTCTTTCTGCGCCTCGGCACGAAAATCGGGATCGGCCAAAAGGCTTTGGGCTTCAGCCAGCTCGCCCTCGGCCTTGCGCAGCGCGATAATGGCGTCCGCCACGGGGGACAGGTCGCCATATTCTTTGGACAGCTTCGTGAATTGATCAGCAGGCATGGAGGCCGCGCTGAGAAGTTCGCGCAGCTCATCTTGCCGTGATAGCACGCGGTCATAGGTTTGGATGAGAGACATGCCGTCATAAGTGGCTTTTGGTGGTTTGAAAATCAAGGAAAATAAGTTTTTGGCTTGCTATTAACCAACTAGTTTGATAAACTAGTTTGATCATCAAAATACCAAGGGGAGAGCGGCATGATTACTGTAGGATCGTTTGAAGCTAAAACTCATCTTGCCGCGCTTTTGGATCGTGTCGCGGCGGGGGAAGAGATCGCCATCTCGCGGCGCGGCAAGATCGTTGCACGCCTTGTTCCCGACGCGGCAGCAGAGACAAAGAAAATGTCGGCGGCTGAGGTTATCGCGGGGCTGAAAGAAAATCGTAAAGGGACAAGCCTTGGCGGCATTTCGTGGAAAGAACTGCGTGATGAGGGGCGGCGGTGAGTGGGTTTGTTTTAGACTGTTCTGTTGCAATCGCGTGGGTGATTGAAGCCGAGGCGACAGCGGAGACAGACGCGTTGATGGCAAGAGCAAGTATGGGCGGCGTTTTTGTTCCTGAGCTTTGGCCGATTGAAACGGCGAATGTCCTTCTTCAAGCGGTAAAACGCAAACGCCTTACGGAGGAGCAGGCACAAGCGAACCGCACCATGCTTGGGGCTATGCCGATCATTGTAGAAGAAGGGATGGCTCTTCGCGCTTGGGACGAAATTATGCCCCTTGCACAGCGCGAGAATCTCACCGTCTATGATGCCGTTTATCTTGACTTGGCGATGCGCAAAAGGCTGCCGTTAGCAAGCCTTGATAAGGCTCTGCGCGAGGCGGCGGGTCGAAACGGGATCGCCGTGTTGCCAAAGAAAATATAGGTTACTTCTTTTCCGCTTCGATCTCCGCCACGCGCGCCTCGACAAGCTCGGCCAAATGCTCGACAATGTCGCCGTCTTTTAACCGATGATCGGCGACACCTTTGATATAAATCTGGTGCGTGTTGTTACCGCCGCCCGTGATGCCGATGTCCGTGTGCATGGCCTCGCCCGGCCCGTTGACGACGCAGCCGATAACGGACACCGTAAGCGGCGTTGTGATGTGGGCAAGGCGTTCTTCAAGAAGTTGAACGGTTTTAATCACGTCATAGCGGCGGCGGGCGCAGGTGGGGCAGGACACGATGGTGATGCCGCGCGAGCGCAGACCCATCGATTTAAGAATTTCATAACCGACGCGCACTTCCTCTTCTGGCTCGGCGGAAAGCGAGACGCGGATTGTGTCGCCAATGCCTTCGGCCAACAAAAGACCCATGCCGATGGAGCTTTTGACGGTGCCGGTACGAAGGCCGCCCGCTTCGGTTACGCCAACGTGCAAGGGATAATCGCACGCGGCGGCGAGGCCGCGATAGGCCGCGACGGCCAGAAATACGTCCGAGGCCTTGACGCTGATTTTGAAGTTGAAGAAGTCGTGATCTTCAAGAATGCGGGCGTGCGCCATCGCGCTTTCGACCATGGCCTCGGGGCAAGGTTCTCCGTATTTTTCAAGAAGCTCTTGTTCAAGAGAGCCTGCGTTCACGCCGATGCGGATCGAGCAGTTGTGATCCTTGGCGGCGCGGACGATTTCGGCGACGCGGTCGGCAGAGCCGATGTTGCCCGGATTGATACGAAGGCACGCGGCACCTGCCTCGGCGGCTTCGATCCCGCGCTTGTAGTGGAAATGAATGTCGGCCACGACGGGAACGGAAACGGCTTTGACGATTTCTTTCAGCGCGGCGGTGGATTCTTCATCAGGGCAAGAGCAGCGCACGATGTCCACGCCCACGGCCTCCATGCGCTTGATCTGCTCAATCGTTGCTTTGGCATCTGATGTCAGCGTGTTGGTCATGGACTGGACGGTGATGGGGGCATCGCCACCCACGGGCACATTGCCAACCATAATTTGGCGTGACTTACGACGTGCAATTTTTTTCCATGGGCGATGGGCGTTGATGTCGTTTAGCTGATCCATAGGGGCTTTCCTTGTTTATTCCTGATTTTCTGTCGTTGTTTCCGATTTTGTCAAACGGGCCTTAAGCTTGTCCGCGTCCAAAGGAATAGCGCGTACGACGCGCCCCGTGGTGTGAAGTTTGGGCAGATCAGAACCACCCGCCGAAAAGACGATGCCATCCGCGTTGCCAGTCGTAAGGCTTAGGCCTTTGCCCGCCGGAACGGTATAGGTCTCACCCGCTTTCATCGTGCGGTCAAAGATGGTTACGCCTTTGCTGTCGGTGATCAGAACCCAGCTTTCCTTGTCAGCGCGGAGGGTTAGCGGCGCTTTGCCTGTAGCCTCGGTTTTCACCTCGGGTGTGACGGGCGTAGCCGCTGGTGGCGGGGTAGGTTCGGTTTGTGTGGGCTTAACGGGCGTGGTGTCCTTTTTATCGCCCTCGCCTTTTTTAGACGGGGGCGTCGTGACGGTAGAAACGGGTTGCACCTGAGGGGGCGATACGCTGTTTTTGGTTTTAGGCTTGTCTTTATCTTCTGGTGCTGTTGGCTTTTCCCCAGCCTTCGGCTCATTGGGCTGGATCACAATGGGGGTAATCCCTTGCAAAGGCACAGCGGCACTGGGTTCTTGTGGGGGGGCTGTTGTTTCTTGCGGCGATATTTCTTGCGTTGTTTTAGGCAGCGGAAGCGGCTGCTCCACAATGGCTTTGTCAGGCGTTGAAAGGCCATACCAAAGACCATAGACAAGCAGAGCGGCCAGTGCCGCGCCAATCATCAGGGCAATCGTTGGTACTTGGCCCTCAGACATGGGTTGCGGCATGGAAAGTTGCGGCTTACGGCGGCGTCCCACCATCTCGCGGCGGTACTGGTCGATTGCACCGCGTCCATCAAGCCCAAGATAGAGGGCATAGGTGCGCAGGAAGCCGATGACATAGGCATCGGCAGGCAAGGCCTCGTACTGGCTGTTTTCAAGGGCAACGAGATAGGACGGGCGAATGCGTAAATAATCCGAGATTGACTCAATATCTTCGTCGCGATGTTCACGAACGCGCCGAAGAATATCCCCAATCCTTTGCCCTTCGCCTACGATGGGGCGGCTTATGGGGGAGGGCATTGTTGAGGGGGTTAATCCTCCGTCAGGCTGCGTGCTGCCCCCTTGGGGAGCACGCAGCTGCGAGGCGCGAACGGAAGGGCGGGGTGGTTGTCTTTTGGAAGCCATAAGATGATACAACGTAAGATGTTAGCGGAAAAAGAAGCATAGAACATTTTTATCAAAGGTAAAAGTTATCCTTGCGTTATTTTTGGGCCTCGCCGTGCAGCCAAAAGGCCAAAAGCGACGAATCCGAACCAAAGAGCGGCTTGCAGGGGCGGATAGGGCGTCGCGATCACAAAAATGACGGCCACGGGGATCTTCGCCGCGGCAGAAAGGCGCATAGCATCCGGCAAGGCAGGCCTTATTTTGAAGAGAGGGGCAACAATCAGGATAAGAATAGCCCCCAAAAAGGCCGTAAAAAGATGGGTCATGAAAACAAGGCCCGCCAGCGTAAGGGAGGAAAAGGGCAAAAAGAGCGCCTTTAAGTTTTCACCAAAGCTGATCCAGTTTTCATGGGTCATGGTGACCTTTTGTGTCGGGTCGAAGGGGCTTATTTTTAAGGTCTTCTGGTCGGCGTTATAAATGGCAAAATGATCCTTCCCCGCAATAAAAAGGATTTTCTCGTCCGCCATTTTCTTTTGTAGGGCAGTTTCGTCCGTCATATCGGCGTTCAGGTCGAGCATGACTTTAACGGGCCCACCTTCTTCCTTTGCCAAAAGGGTAAAGGTTTGCGGGGTTTCGCCTTTGACCGTTAAAAGGCCGCCGTCAAGCGTGACTTCGGGGAGCTCTTGAAAAAGTGCGGCGGACTCTTCAAGCAAGGGGCGCATGGAGGGCAAGTAGATAAGACTAAGTTGAAGGACACTGATAAGGGTCGCCACCAAAATAAAGCCAAGGCCAAAGCCTTTACGCGCCGTCATTAGCCGCTGATAAAAATCAGAGGAATAGAACGTCTGGGGAAGCTCTTTGAGAAAAGCGAGAAAAGAGGACAGGGTCATGACGTTTTTTCCATTTTTAAAGGGCGTGTCGCGGGTGTTTATAGAAAAAGAGTGCCTTGAAAGCTAAGCGCCGTTGGCCCGAGCAGAATAACATGCCCGTCGGCCTCGCGCCATTCAATCGTGAGAGAGCCGCCGTCTAGCCGAACCTCGGCTTTGCGCTCGGTCAAGCCGCGCCTTGCTGCCGCGACAAGTGTCGCGCAAGCGCCAGAACCACAAGCTTCGGTGATGCCTGTACCGCGCTCCCACACCCGCATGCGAATGGTTTGGGAGCCTAAAACCTGTGCAAACTCGATATTGCAGCGTTCGGGAAACAGGGGGTGATGCTCTAGTTTGGGGCCGATGGTCGCCAAAGGAACCGCCAAAACGTCGGGCACAAAAAAGACAGCATGGGGGTTGCCCATGCTGACGCAACAGGCGGGCGGAACGTCGTGCCCTGCCATAGGAACATTGAGCGTGTCGACGTCGTCAGCCAAGGGAATCTCGCGCGGCAACAGGCGCGGTGGGCCGAAATCAACGGCAATCAGGTCTTCGGCTTCCTGCCAGACTTTAAGCAGCCCTGCGATGGTTTGGATCACGCCTGTGGCGCGGCCGTTTTCTTTGAATAAAAGCCGTGCGACGCAGCGCGTCGCGTTCCCGCATGCGCCCGCGATAGAGCCATCGGCGTTATACATATGCATATAAAGGTCAGCGGTTGGGTCTTGGGGGGGGGCAAGGATGATCAGCTGGTCATAGCCGATGCCGCGATGGCGGTCGGCCACGCGCAGGCAAAAGGTGGTGTCGGGCAAAAAACCGTCGGCGCGACCATCGATAATCACGAAGTCGTTGCCAAGGCCGTGCATTTTTATAAAGTCGCGGGGCATTTTGTCAGACCTTTATGAAGGCGAGTCACGTTTCCCAATGAAAATAGGGCGCGGACGAGCGCAAAACAATCCATAAATTCTAGAAAGGAGGAAGGCCCCGCCTTGGCCGGTGTCATGCAATCCTCCGTGGCCTGCAGTTTGCAGGTGGGTGCCATATATCTAAAGCCACGGCCTTAGTCAGAGACGGCTCCCGGAGGTGTATCATTAGGGCCCCGGGGATTTTGATGCTGTCGCGCCACGCAGAAACCTTCCACCTAGGACTATACTGCAAAAGACCTAGAAAAGGGAGTCTTTTCGGTGTGTGGGCATGGGTGCAGAGAACCCTTGCGATTTTCCTTTTTTCCCTTCAAAACGGTTGTTATGGAGCAAGTTTTATCGACGATAGAGGCTTTGGTTTGGCAGGTTGAGGCAGGCGCTGATGAAGCGATCTGTAACGATGCCGGATTCGAACAATGGAAAGGCCGTACCGCGAGCGTTCCATCTGTTGCGCCTGTCCCCGCCGCTGCTGCGCCCCCTTTGGCTCCGCTGGCCTTTGTTTCCCAGCCTTCCAAGCCACTTGCCGCAGCGCCAGCGCTTGCCCGCCCACCGGCAGAGCCTTTGGCGGCGACCACGCTGGAGCAGCTTAGGGACTCTTTGGCTTGTTTTGAGGGCTGTGGCCTTAAGGCGACCGCTATGAATCTTGTTTTTGCGGCGGGAAATCCTAAAGCCAAGATCATGATCGTGGGCGATGTGCCTGCCGAGGACGAGGATCGCCAAGGACTGCCTTTTGTCGGCGAAAGTGGCCACCTTTTGGACAAGATGCTGGCATCCATAGGTCTTGACCGCGAGTCTGTCTATCTGACCAACCTTGTTTTTTGGAGGCCTCCTGGTAATCGTTCTCCCAGCGAAGTTGAGGTTGAGGCCTGTCTGCCTTTTACGGAGAGACATATCGCTCTTGTTCAGCCCAAGCTCCTTATCGTGATGGGGCAGTTGGCGACCAAGACTCTTTTGAGAACCAAAGATACTTTTTCCAAAAAGCGGGGGCAATGGACGAGCTACAGCCCTTGTCTTGGCGATCCTGTGCGAGAGGAAATCCGCTGTTTGCCGTTTTATCATCCCACCTATTTACTTCGCCAGCCAGCGGCAAAAAGGCAGGCGTGGGTTGATTTATTGCGTTTGAAGCAAGAAATTAACGACACTATCTAATTGAATCGTCATGAATTAACAATCATTAAGGCGAAAGCAATAGATAAAGCTTGTCCGCCGTTCAATAAGCCGCTAGTACGGCGCTCGTATGATGATACCAAAAACTTTAGGTCGGGGTCTTGCAACCAGCGCACAACTAGCCCTTGTTGCTTTTTTAAGTATAGGCCTGACCACAACTACTCATAACAGTGTTGCGAGTACTTTGTCTTCACAGAAGACAAGGGCGATTGTCGCTGCCCCTTCCAAAGAAGAGTTGCTTGCGGCTGAAAAAGCGGCGCGCCTTGATAAGGCCATGGGGGCTCTCTGCGAAAAAGAGGCTGCGCTTTATCGCCTCGTTTTCGCGGCCCAAGGGCGCGGCGCGTGGAAAGCTGCCGACGAGCTGGCCAAGAAAATCACGGATCAACGTCTTATGGGCGCGGTGCTTGCCGATCGCTTTGAAAAGCGCGGCGCGAGCGGGCTGGAACTGGCGGCTTGGCTGCAGGCTTATGCGACGCTGCCTCAGGCGGATGATTTTTATGCTAAGGCCAAAAAGGACGGCATGACTTCTTTGACGCGCCCTCAGTCGACGGATGCGTGGAGCGACGAGGGCGAGATCGACGGTGCGGCGAATTTTGCGCCTGACTTGATGGTCAAAAACACGGCGGCTAATTCTCAAACCAATAGTTTGGCGCGTGCGATCCAGCGCACGCTCCGCAAAGGGGATCCTTGGGCGGCGCGTAATCTGCTGCTTGAGGCGCAAAACCAAAAGAAATTGGAGGGTACTTTTGCCCATGACGCGCAGGCTGTTATTGGCGCTGCGTTTTTCAGGGTGGGCGAACGTGACCAAGCGATGGCCTTGACGGGCGCGGCGGCTGGAGCCAATCAGCCGCTTGGTCTTTGGATCAGGGGCTTGATTGCATGGGAAAAGAACGATGCGCCGATGGCGCGGATGATGTTCTCGCGCTTGGCCGAGCATCCTGCCCTTAATGAAGGAAATCGTGCAGCGGCGCATTTTTGGGCCTATCGCGCCGAAAAAGCGCAAGGAAGTGGGACAGAAGCGCGCCGCCATCTTGAAGAAGCCGCCCGCGTGCCGCGCAGTTTCTATGGCCTTTTGGCAGGGCAGCTTTTGGGGCGCAGCCCTGTGGCGATTTTAAGCAAGGATGAGGCTCCCTCCGTTTGGGATGCAACCGCCCGTTCTATTTTACTGAAGTATCAGGCGGGCTGGCGTGCCCTTGCCCTTGTGCAAGTGGGGCAGCTTGCCCTCGCCGAGGGTGAACTTCGTCGCTTGAACCCGCAAAACGATCCGGATAAGCAACAAGCCATGATGGCGTTGGCCCGTTATGTGCCGATGCCCGCGCTGGCGCTGAAACTAGCCCACTTATCGCGTGAAAATGGATTTGATTTGGCTCTTTATCCGCTTTTGCCGTGGCAGCCCAAGGAGGGCTATCAAGTGGATCGCGCCTTGATGTTTGCTTTGGCCCGACATGAGTCCTTGTTTGATCCAATGGCGATGAGCGCGAGGGGAGCGCAGGGCTTGATGCAAATCATGCCGGCGACCGCCAGTGTCATGGCGGACAATGAGGAGGACGTTCGTGCAATCGCTCACCAAGACAAGCTCTTTGACCCCGCCTATAACATAGAGCTTGGTCAAAAGTACGTGCAGCATCTGGCGGCCATGCCCCAGATAGGAAATAATTTGATCCTTCTTTTGGCGGCCTATAATGGCGGGCCGGCCAAGGCGATCAACTTGGCCTCAAGCCGAGATGGAGCCGATCCCCTCCTGTTCCTTGAAAGCATGCCTGTGCGTGAAACGCGCAACTATGTCGCTCGCGTTTTGCCCCATTATTGGGCTTACCGCGCCCGTTTGGGAAAATCGCTCTCTTCCCTCAAACAAATGGCGGAAGGGCGGTGGCCGACAACCTCCCTGCGTGAGGAGACGACTTTGCGTGTCGCCGAAGTGGTTAACGCGCGGTAGTTTTTAACGGCTTTTTGCCTCTTTTTTCTCGTTTCCCCTTCATCGAATCTGCTATAACCCCCTCGGGAGGTTGGCGATGGGCAGATCCCGTGCCAACCCGGTCAGGGCCGAAAGGCAGCAGCCGTACCATGTTTCGATCTGGGTCATTGTCCAGCCTCCCACTTTCGTTTCCAAAGGCAGCCCTGTGACAACCCTCTTCGGCGAAACAGACACTCCCCCCTCAACGAGCGCGACGCCCTACCGCGTGCTGGCGCGTAAATATCGTCCTGCGACTTTTGCCGAGTTAATCGGGCAAGAGGCGATGGTGAGGACGCTTACCAATGCCATTCAATCGGGCCGATTGCCGCAAGCGTGGATGCTGACGGGCGTGCGCGGGATCGGCAAGACGACGACGGCACGCATTATCGCCAAGGCGCTGAACTGTACGGGACGCGATGCGACGGCGGGCTCGATTGAGCCTTGCAATGCGTGCGATTCCTGCCGCGCGATTACCGAGGATCGCTTTGTGGATGTGCAAGAGCTGGATGCGGCCTCGCGCACCGGCGTTGATGATATCCGTGAGATTGTGGATGGCGTGCGCTATGGCCCTGTCGCCGGAAAATACAAAATCTATATCCTTGACGAAGTCCATATGCTTTCGAAAAACGCGTTTAACGCGCTTTTAAAGACGCTGGAGGAGCCGCCCCCCCATACCAAGTTTATCTTTGCGACGACGGAAATCCGCAAGGTTCCCGTGACTGTCCTTTCGCGCTGCCAGCGCTTTGACCTGCGCCGCATTGAAAGCGCCGAGCTTGCCGCGCACTTTACCCGCCTTGCGGGTTTAGAAGATGTGAGCGCCGATCCCGATGCGATCAAGTTGATTGCCCATGCTGCCGATGGCTCGGTGCGTGATGGGCTTAGCCTGCTGGATCAGGCGATTGCTTTGGGCAACGGTAGCGTGATTCTGGCAGAAGTGAAGAATATGCTGGGGCTCGCGGATCGTGGAGCAAGCCTTGATCTGTGCCGCCATGTTCTTCTTGGCGCGATGGAAGCGGCGCTGGCTGGGTATGATCAAATGATCAAGGTTGGAACGGATCCGTTGCAGATTTTGCAAGACATGGCTGAGCTTGTTCATCGTCTGACCCGCGCGCAAATCCTGACGGGCAGTGGGGCGATGGATGATGGCCCCGAAGGCGAAAAGCAGTTGCTTGCCGATTTGGCGGGCATCAAGATTCCGGCCTTAACCCGTGCGTGGCAGATTTTGCTGAAAGGCATCGGCGAGACGCAAGCCGCCTCGCAGCCCGCCGTGGCAGCGGAAATGGCGCTGATCCGCGTGGCCTATGCCGCCGAATTGCCGCCTCCGGGCGATCTTATCAAACAGTTGCGCGAGCAGCGCGAAGCGGCGCGTGGCGAAGGGGGCGCGGAATCCGCGCCTTCCGGTGGGGGCGGGGGTTCAAAGGCTTCGCGCTTTGGTTCGATAAGCGCAGGAAGCGGAAGCGCCATGCGGTCGGTTCAGGCGTCCGAGCCGATGGCTCAAACGGTGGCCATTGCGGCGGCGGTTAACCCCATGCCGCAGACGTTCCGCGAGGTGGCGGAGCTTTTCGCGACGAACCGTGAAGGTGGCCTGTATGCCGAATTGTGCCGCTATGTTCATCTTGTCCGCATGGCGGCGGGGCAGCTGACGATCCGCGTTGAACGTGGCGCTTCGGCGCAGCTTGTTAGTCGTTTGGGACAATGTTTGAACGAGTGGACAGGGCAGCGCTGGATGATTGCCCTTGTCGATGAGGAGGGTCTGCCGACGCTGGCGCAGGAAGACGAGGCGATTGTCAAAGGACGCCATGAACGTGCGGCGGCGAATCCGTTGATGCAGGCCGTCCTCCTTTCGTTTCCTGAGGCCAAGCTTATGACGTTAGAGCCAAAGCCACCCGCGCCTGAGGCTGTCTTGACAGCCGAGCCGGATGTTTTTATCGCGCCTATGCCCGATGAAGAGGAAGAAGAGTAGGCGTTAAAATCTCTTTTGCTCTTTTTCTTTTGTCCCTGCTATAATCCCATCCATGTTTTTTATTGGCCTCATCTCTCCCGATCAGCCGCTTTGCCAAGCGCTTGGGGAACAGCTTAAACAAGCAGGTGATGATTTCCATCATGCCCTTTTCGCCTCGGTAGAAGAGGCGCTTGGCGCGTGGAGCGAGGCGCTCCCCCCCCTTATTTTATGGGATGCACAGGAAGCCCCCGTGACGGAGGCAGGGGCTGCGGTTTTTGCCGCGCGTCTCTCGGCGGTAAGGCCGGAGCCCCTCTTGTTGGTTTTGGGTGAAGCGCCGCAGGCCCTTGAGAAGTGGGGTGTCGCCGAGACCTTTAGCAGACCCCTGCGGCTTGGGTTTTTGCTCTCAAGACTCCAGTTTTATCAAAGGCAATATCAGCAAGCCTCCGACGGGGCGGTGTCTATAGGGGACTGGCGTTTTGAGCCGCGTGCGCGGCAGTTAACGCACAAAGCAACGGCCGAGGTTGTCAAACTTACGGACAAAGAAGCCGTCCTTCTTGATCATTTGTGGGAGGCCACAGCGCCCGCACTGCGTGACGAGCTTCTCGCGGCAATTTGGGGGTATGACACGCGGATCGATACCCATACGCTTGAGACCCATATCTACAGGCTGCGCCGTAAAATCATGGGTGAGAAAGCCGGTGGCGACGATGTTTTTTTATCGGATCAGGGTGGTTATCAAATCAACCCCTTGTGGCGGAAGGAATAAGGGGTGATGCGCAGGTGGCTTCTTGTGTTGATGGCACTGATGTTAAGCGGATGTCTGGGTGGCGGCTCCCCTATGACCGGAAAGCTTGTCAAGCAGCATGGGGGCGAGAAAACGCGGCCCGATAAAGTTTTGACGCGCTCTATCATCTTGTCTTATCCGCAAGCCCATGAGCGCCTTAACCTGACCTATTACAAAAACGGTGGGTATGATCCTGACGCCATGCGGGCGATTGACAAGCTGTTCCGAGATCGGCACGTCGATAAAGTTGGCAAGATTGACCCTGAACTCATCGACTATATGGTCGATATTCGCACGCGCCTAGGGCTGCCGCCGACGGTGGTTTTTGAGATTCTGTCCGGCTACCGCGCCAGCGAGACGAACGAGAAATTGCGCTCTTCCAATGGGCAGGTGGCTAAGGAAAGTTTGCATATGCATGGCTGGGCCGTCGATTTTCGTATCAAGAATGTGAATGGCAAGGCGATTGCCGAAATTGCGAAAACCATGCAACGCGGCGGCGTTTCCTTTTATCCGTCTAGTAACCATGTTCACGTTGATCTTGGAAATATAAGGACTTGGGCCACGCGGTAAGCCTAGGAAAAGGCGCTTGAGTTTTGCGCGTGGCTTTATAGAATAAGAAAAATAGGCATAATGATCAAAAGGTGTGGGTAGATTCACGATTTTGAGAGCAAAAAGCTGATCATTTTTCTCCGCCGATCCTTCTTCAATCCTCGATGTATTTTGA
>JBAZRW010000020.1 GCA_041662785.1 Bdellovibrionales bacterium
ATCGCGCCGAAGTAAGTGTTCAGAGATTAGCGTTTAGGAAGGAAGCCGCGCAAGCGGCTTCCTTTTTTTATGCCCCCATCCGCACCTTCACCGCGCCAGCGTGGGCGGTGAGGCCTTCGGCGGTGGCCATCCGACCATGAAGCCTGTCGAGCTTGTTGAACGTGCCGCCCGCAACAGCAGCAAAAAGCTGCGACATCATTTGGGATTGTTTTTGTTGATCCGGAAGCATGCCGATCGCTTGTCAGAAAACTGGCCGTCAGGCTCGGCTACAGACTGTCTCATCGTTTTGTGCCCAGCACCTAATAATAACTAATTAATCCTGTTGGTATATCTTCGTCAGAAGATATCGCTTTTGCCTTAAATAATAACAAGAAATTATCATTTGCAGATAAGCCGAGGGCTAGATCGCATTCAATGGTGTGCAGAATTATCTTATAACTCTTGCAATTTCTGTCCATGTTGATTTTTATCATCGGGTGTACTCTATTAGTTGAGTTTGTCAGGGAAAGAAGAAATGAAGGTCTCAACTATTGAAGCAATCCTACCCGATAGCATCGACATTATCCTAGGGAAAAATCTAAGGTTTATGCGAATGTCCTGCAGTATTTCGCAACAGAATCTTGGCAAAGCAATTGGTGTTTCTTTTCAGCAAATCCAAAAATATGAAAAGGGGGAGAACAAAATAAGCGGAGCGCGTCTGTTCGCCGTGGCAAAATATCTGGACGTTCCTATTAAAGATTTTTTCCATAGCCTTGGTCTTGCGGCATCAAAAAATGATATCCCCAAGGACGTTGATAAAACAGCTTTGGAATTAATTTATCTTTTTAATTCTTTACATAGTCAGCAAACAAAAACGGCCCTTATTAATCTTATTAAGAAACAGATTGACAACCAAAAAACCCAAGCACTAACGACAAGGTCGCCAGATGATTGATATCGGTCGCTTTATTGAGGACACGAACGCTGCGAAAACGTCAGAGGAGGCCGTTCGTGTTTTTGGTGAAGCTTTGAGGCAACTTGGCTATGATCGATTTTGCTATAGCTTGATTACAGATCATCCCTCTCTTGGACTTAAAGCAGGGCATGGAGTCGCTAGAAACTATCCCCCTGATTGGATGGCTTACTACCTTGACAATAGTTATGAAAAGAAAGATCCAGTTCCTCGTTTTTGTTTTGCGACAACAAAACCCTTTACATGGGATTGGTTGACGTCAACACAAAATCTCGCACCGATACAACACCAAATAATGAATGAGGCTAAAGACGCATGCCTGCTCGACGGAGCTGCATTGCCAATATATGGGGCGAATGGCGAATTAGCCGGCATTGGCATGGCAAGCAGTTCAGGCGGCATCAAGCTGGATATTAATTTGCTGAGTAAAATACGTGCCTTAACTATGCATTTTCACATGGTGTATACGGAGCTTGAGAAAAAAGCGCGATGGGGCGGGGCGGCTAGAGGGGTCTATCGTGCCATCCTTGCGTGGCGGCGTGCAAAGGATGCGCCGCTTACATCCCGCCAAAGCGGCGGGAATGGCCAGCATCAGCACGGCGGAGAAGAGAGGCGCTGTGCCTGCCGGAACGTAAAGGCCGACCTTTTCGATAGGCCGCCAAACCATTTCACATTGCACGCCCGTCATGGTTTCGACTTTCAACGGCGCAGGCTTTTGCGCGGCGTGAAAGGCCGTGATGTTCGCGATGGCTTGCTCTAGCGCAGCGCGAAGGGCAGGGGGCAAATCGTCCGCTGCCTGTTTTAATGACGCGAGAGGAAGGGGCGCGAGGGGCCCTGTATAGTTGTCGAATTGGGTGGCGTATTTTGCGACGGCTTTGTCGCCTTCCTCGCGCACCTCTTTGACAATGGCTTTCACGTAGTCCGTAATGTCTTTCTTTTCGCCAGCGCTGCGTGATAGAGCCGCCATTTTTTCGGCTTCGTTTAATGTGTTCCAGTTCAGTTTCGTGGCCATGGTTTATCCCATCATTTTTTCGATTGGCAGAACAAGGATGGATGAAGCGCCAGCGGCTTTCAGGCTTTCCATCGTTTCCCAAAACACCGTCTCGCGGCACACGGCATGGACGGCCAGTTTGCCTTCACTCCCTTGCAAAGGCAGGATGGTCGGCGATTCCGATCCCGGAAGCAAGGCGATGATTTTGTCCAGATTCTCTTGGGGCGCGTGCAGCATGATGTACTTACTGTCGTCCGCGTCAATCACGCCGCGCATGCGTGCCAAAAGGCGTGTCACGATGGCCTCTTTTGCGGCAGAAAGCGTCCCTGCCGAGCGGATAAGCAGTGCCTCGCTGGAAAGGATAGTTTGCATTTCCGTCAGGTTGTTGGCGGCCAGCGTTGCGCCCGAGGCGACGATATCGCAAATCGCGTCTGCTATTTTTAGGCGGGGCGCGACTTCGACCGAACCCGTCATTTCAAGGATATTAACTTGGATGTTGTTCTCTTGGGCAAAGCGAGCGAACAGGGACGGGTAGGTTGTCGCAATTGTTTTTTTATCAAGGTCGGCGGCAGAGCGAAGGGCTCCCCCATCGGGCACGGCAATGGACAGGCGGCAGCGCGAAAAACCAAGGCGCTCAACGATGCTTGCGCTAAGAGGTTGGGCGGATAACTGTTCCTCCATAAACACATTCTCGCCGACGATGCCCAGATCGCAAATGCCGTTGCTGACAAAGCGGGGGATGTCGTCATCGCGCACCAGAAGAAGATCAATCGGCAGTTCTTTAACGCGGCAGAGAAGCTGCTCACGGCTCTTGGCGATGTGCAAGCCGCAGGCCTTAAGGAGGGCGAGGCTGTCATCGGCCATGCGGCCCGACTTTTGAAGGGCGATGCGGATTCTCTCGCTTGGCATTATAATATCTCCGGTGATCATGTGGCATACTGTAATAGCATACTATTACAGTATTATTCTTTTGTCAAGGTGAAAGGGCTTTTTAAAGGCGGATATTTTTAAAAAGAAGGAAAAGGTCAGAAAAAAGATTTTGCCCCAAAGGCTTAAGATAAACCTTGCTTGACTTATTGCCATCACTTTGGCAACTTTAGTCAACGACTCATCTATCAACGTCTCGTGGGGATTCAAAGCGATGACAAAATCTGATCTCATTTTACGTCTGGCCGAGATGTATCCGCATCTCCTTCAACGGGACATCGAACGCATTGTTGGCACTGTGTTTGACGAGATTACCAACGCGCTAGCGCGTGGCAATCGTGTTGAGCTTCGTGGCTTTGGCGCGTTTTCCGTCAAGCAGCGTGAAGCGCGGCAGGGGCGCAATCCTCGCACGGGCGAACCCGTTGCCGTGGATGAAAAGTTCGTCCCCTTCTTTAAGACGGGCAAGCAATTGCGTGATCGTCTGAATGGTGGCGATGGCGGGCAGGACGATTAAAACATAATCCGGTTAGAGGGAGCCTCCTTAACAAATCTCGTCATGCCCGCGAAAGCGGGCATCCCGTTTGTTTTAAAAAGAAAACGGGACTCCCGCTTTCGCGGGAGTGACGGAATAAGGGGAAGATTGATCCCCGCTTGTCAAAATTGTTCTAATCGCCCTCTATTTTCACAAACCTTCGCCGATTTTGGATTTTGGCGAAGTTCATTTTCGACCCACTAAGGGTTGTGATTTTTTGACTCTTACGACCACAACATCGGGTAGGTTTTTTGGTTAATTGGCGCTGTGATCGTTTTTTTAGAAAAAAAGCGGGTGAATATACGCTCCCGACGATCACAGAGGCCTGTTTTTTGCTAACGCATTGATAACAAACAATTCTGTTTTTATGTTTTTTTGAAGCGGTTATAGGGCTTCTCTGTCCCCTCTGATGCGAAAAGATTAACCCTTAGTTAAACCCTTTTTGGCCATGATGCGCTGGTAGCGGTCGCCTCCTTGTCAGGCGACTGTCGTTGTATTTCCTTTAGCCCCCCTTACGCTATGCCCATTCATGAATTCGGTTTTTTATCGACTTTCGTAATCAGTCTTGTCGCGGCCTTTGCCGGTGGGCTGGCGGCGCGTTCTTTAAAACTTCCCCCACTTCTTGGCTACCTTCTGGCGGGCGTTGCCATAGGTTTTTTCAAGCCTAGCCTCATGGCCAATCAAGAGATGGCGAACGAGCTGGCCGAGGTTGGTGTGGCTCTTCTCCTTTTTAACATCGGCCTTCACTTTTCCTTTAAAGACCTCTTGATGGTGCGTCGCATTGTTGTGCCGGGTGCAATCATTCAGGTGGTTTCGACAACCATCATTGGCTCGGTGGCGGCGTATTGGATTGTCCACACGTCCGTTGGCGCGTCGATCGTGATCGGCCTTTCTTTGGCGATTGCCAGCACTGCCGTTTCAACGCGCGTTTTGGATGAGCGGCAGCAACTCACCACCCTTGTGGGGCGCATCGCGCTGGGCTGGCTCGTTGTTCAGGATCTTATTGTCATTGTTGGCCTTGTGTTGTTTCCCGTTTTGGGAAGCATGACGGACGTGCATCCTATGGAGGTGTTTGTCTCCTTGGGAAAAACGCTTTTGCAAGTTGCGGGCTTTGTGGCCGTTATGGTGGTGGGGGGGCGGCGTGCGATCCCTTGGCTCCTTGGCTATGTGGCGCGGGTAGGATCGCGCGAGTTGTTTACGCTTTGCGTGATCGTGGTGGCGCTGGGCATCGCGTATGGTTCGGCTCTTATTTTTGGCGTTTCTCTGGCGCTCGGCGCGTTCTTCGCGGGCGTTGTGATCGGCGAGAGCGACCTTCATCACCATGCGGCGTCTGAAGCTCTTTCGATGCAACAGGTGTTTACAATCCTGTTCTTCGTTTCTGTCGGCATGCTGTTTGATCCTCGCAGCGTGACGAACATGTCGTTAGAGATTCTGGCCTTTCTGGTCATCATTATCCTTGGTACGGGGTTTTTGACCTTTGGCCTGCTTATCGCGATGCGCATACCCTTGCAGGCGGCGGCGCTGGTGGGCGCTACGTTTGCCCAGATCGGCGAGTTTTCGTTTGTCCTAAGCGAGCTTGGCCACAAAAACGGTTTTTATGGCGCGGCCGAGAGGGACTTAATCGTCGCCGTTGCGTTGCTCTCCATCATGATTAACCCCTTGATCCTGTCTCTCTCCATGCGTTTGGCGCGGTGGGCTGTTGGGCAACCTTGGGTTATTCGTTGGCAGTCCACACGCTCTGAAATAAGCCTACCGGAAGTTGACGGCTTGCACGATCATACGATTCTCATCGGGTATGGCCGCGTCGGGCGTATTGTCGCCAGCGCGTTGAGCGAACAGGGGCTGCATTATATCGCTGTTGAATCGGATCGGGCTTTGGCGGTGCGGCTGCGTACGGAAGGCAAGCAAGTCATCTATGGCGATGCCTCGCGCGAGGCGGTGTTGGCCGCGGCGCGCCCCGACCACGCCAAGATCATTATTGTGGCTCTTCCCGATCCCTATTTGGCCAAGCAGATTGTCAAGGTTGCGCGGAAAAACTATCCGTCCATCCCCATTGTTGTTCGCACGCACTCGGATGAGGAGGCTCGCGCCATGACCAAACTGGGCGTTGGGTTTGCCGTGATGGGGGAGAGAGAAATTGCCTTTGGCCTCATCTATTATGTCCTGCAAACGCTTGGGTTTGAGATGGATCAGGCGCGAACCACCATTGTAAAATTGAGAAAGGACATTTACGACTTGGATCGGAAGGAGGTATAACTGATTGGTTCTTATTCGTTTTTTGATGATTTTGTAAGAAAAAGGGTGCTTGTTCATATTTTGTTAAAGGGGTTCGGTTATAGTCAGTACCTAACTGGAACGTGGTTCCAACAGATAACTTTTTAAGGAGAGACCTGATGTTCACTCGTTTCCTGAAACAAGAAGAAGGCGCAACGGCTATTGAATATGGCCTGATTGCTTCGTTGATTGCTGTTGCGATTGTTGGCGTTTTGCTAACCCTCGGCCCCAGATTGGAGGCGGTTTTCACAACGGTTCAAGAAAGCTTGTAAGTCGTATAAGCGATTTTTTTTAGTGTTGGAGCCTCAATCCAGCAGCCTTCTGGCATAAGCCAGACGGCTGCTGGATGGACTTTATGGTCCATCGGGTGTACACCTCGGCTTTGCCGAGGTTTTTTTCTGACTCGTCGGCGCTTTCCCTGTTTTTGTGAGACGGTCTTGCCATGATTACACTTTTTCACCTTGATCACGGTCGGTTAGCTCAAGTGAGTGTTGAGGGCGTTTTAGAGACGCTCCCCGCCGATACCCTTTGGGTTGATCTGTATTCCCCTACACGCGACGAAGAAAAAACCGTCGAGCATCTCTTGTCGATTGAAGTGCCAACGCGCGATGAAATGCAGGAAATTGAAACATCCAGCCGCCTTTATGTCGATGAAGGCGCCCTCGTCATGACGATGGCGATTTTGAATAAGCCGACGAGCGATGAGCCAGAGGCCGCTTCGGTGACGTTTATCCTTGTTCGCAATCGTTTGCTGACAGTGCGCTACGTCGATCCTGTGCCGTTTAGCCAGTTTATCCAGAAAATCAAGAAGCATCCCGTTTTGGTTCCTTCGGGGGAGCAAGCGCTGCTTGGCCTTTTGGAACAGGTTTCCGATAACCTTGCCGATATCTTGGAAAGTGCCACGACGGATATTGAAGGGCTGTCGCGTACCATCTTCCGCTCCAACCGCGCCGCCCAAAATCATACGGATTTTAAAGAAGCGATTGATCGCATCGGTCATGTCGGTGATCTGGCGACCAAGGCCAAGGGCAGCTTGATGAACTTGACGCGGCTTTTGCTCTTTCTTGCGGCGCAATCCGATATCAATAAGGATTCGAAAGACCGCATGAAGACCCTGATGCAGGACGCCAACTCCATTGATGAGCATGCGCGCTTCCTTTCCGCCAAGGTCAGCTTTATGCTGGATGCGACGATGGGGTTGATCAATCTGGAGCAAAATAATATCATCAAGATGTTTTCTGTTGCCGCCGTGGTTTTCTTGCCGCCGACCCTGATCGCCAGCATTTATGGTATGAATTTCCATGTGTTGCCAGAATTGAGCTGGGCTTGGGGCTATCCGTTCGCTTTGTTGCTCATGCTCCTTTCCGCCGCGATCCCCCTGTGGTTCTTTTGGCGTAAAAAGTGGCTTTAACACTGTGTTAAGGTTCTTTCGGTATAAATTGGCCTAAGTTTTTCTAGGGTTATCTCTTAGGCGTTGCCCGAAGAAGATCCAACCGAACCGAAAAAGGGAGAATTTCAATGCTTGTTAAAAAACTTATGCCCCGCTCAATGCGCGGCTTTACCTTAACCGAAGCCGCGATCGTTCTTGGCATCGTCGGTTTGATCTTGGGTGCGATCTGGGTCGCAGCGGCGGCTGTGTACACAAATTTGCGTACTTCGACGACGTCGAACCAGTTGCTGCAAATGGTTCAATCTGTGCGTTCACTTCATGCTACGCAAAACACTGTTGATGCGGGCTTAACTGGAATGGCGACTGGCTCTCTGCAGATTGCTAAGGCTGGGGGCATACCCAAGGATATGCTTGATAACCCAACAAATCCAACGAAAGTACGCAGTGTTTGGGGTGGGGATGTCGAAATCGCACATGCCACGACGGATGTGACAGATGACTCCTTTATCATCACATATAAGGCTATTCCTCCTCAAGCCTGTGCCGATTTGCTGACGCGCAATACCGGTTCTGGGCGTGATGGTGGGTTAAGTGCTGCTGGTGCTGCACTACCGACAATCACAGCGTTCCCCATTTCGGTTACGCTGGCTGTAACCACATGCGGTGCTTTGGCAACAAGCGACTTGTCTTTCAAATTCAAGTTGAAGTCATAAGCTAACGTGTCAAGTGTAAGAAACGAAGAAAAGCGGGGGGCTAGTTCCCCCGCTTTTTTTTATGCGCCGTGGGCTTTGGCAGTTAACAAAGTCGTAAGGCGCGTTTGATAGGGTGATGATTATTGTTGCCAGAGAGAGAATAAAGCGCTTTCTTAACGTATAAGAAAACACCGTCATTCCCGCGCCCTCGTCCCGCCGCTCTTGCGGCGGGCGAAAGGGCAAAGTGGGAATCCCGTTTTCTTTTTTTTTGCAAAGAGAAATAAGCAAAGATGACGTTAGCGGATCGAAAACTAAAACAAACGGGATCCCCGCTTTCGCGGGGATGACAAGAGAGGTTATACAAGAGGCTTAATGAAACGTCGTTGGTTGATCAGTGGAGAGTTTTATCTGGCTGCGCCCGTTGTTATCGTTGTGGCGTGTGCAAGCCTATGGTTTTCCCTTAGCGCCGTGTATGAAAACTATAATCTTGGTCGCGCGTTTAACCAGCTTATCCGCGTTGTGGACGTCGCGCGCGAGATGCGCGTCGTAGAGGGCGCTTCACCAGAGCAAGCCGTTCAAACGCTGCTAGAACGTCTTGCCGAGCTTGATATCGCCGATGTCAAGACGACGAGCCCCAATTTCTTGGGCAAAAGCGGAGAACGCGGTTTTAAAAATCCTTGGGGCTATGATGTTGGGGCTTTTTTTTATCCTTCCGCGAAAGCCTTTCGGCTAGAGATGGAGGTATCGCCCCATGCTTGCCGTCACCTATTGGATATTTATGCCAAGAACATGGCTCCCTTTGGCATTCGCCGCGTGGATGCGCGAGAGCAAGACCCTAACGCGGCGTGGCGTTTGGTTTATGAGGAGTCCCAACAAAAGGGCGTTGCGCCTCAATTGGGGGCAGAGGCCATCGCCAGTGGCTGCGGCCGTGATGAACATATCCTGCTGTCATTGACCTTTCTTTTGTAAAAAGAGGGCTACAGCGCGATAAATTAAGGTTTTTTAATCCTTTCTTGCTATTCTGGATATAGCTTAAGTCAGATAAAATGATTTAAAAAACGGGATCCCCGCTTTCGCGGGGATGACGGTAGAGGGGCTAATTTAAACATAAACCCCGTCATGCCCGTGAAAACGGGCATCCAGTTTGTTTTTCTTTTTTCATGATCACTTTATCGGAGATAGGCTGCAGACTAGGGAAGGCGCGTTGTTCCTTTGAAAAAAAAGGGGGGACGACGCCAAAAGGAGTAAAGGCGCTTTATGTATCTGTTCGTTTATGTTTTTCTGTTGATGTCGGTGATGGGCCTTTACACCCAGCTTTTTGTGCTGAGCACCTCGCGCATGGCCGAAAACCAAAAAGGTGTGGCCGAGATTATGTTGGTCTGGCATGGTGCGGCGTACAAAAAGGCGAAGAGTGCTACGACTTCTCCGCTTACAGATTGTTATTTATATAATGGTGGCTGGGGCGCTGCCTGCGGAAATGTAATTGACTCAACCGTGTTGCCTTCGGGCTACCAGTTGGCAAATCCAAGCTTTCTGTTTCGCTCTTATGTTTATACATCAGGTAGCACGCGTTACGTCGTGACCTATGTGCCCCCACCTCCAGCGACGAACACGCTTGGCTATTCGGCGCAGCAGATTTTGGCGCAGATGCGTAACACCGATTTTCCCAAGATTTCCTATGGCGGCGTAGCGACGACATCTTGTAATGGCACAAATGGACATTGGTTGGTGACGAATGAACTTTCTGTGACGGGGGGGACTACTCGGCAAGTGTGTTATCCTATGGATCCGATTGTGCTTGACGGTTCGGCAGGGATTATTTCGATTTTGGGAAGTTGATAGGGGCGTGACCCCGCAAACAAAGACATGAAGGAGAGACGACCATGATGCGTATTGGCAGACTGAACGGAAAAGGCAAACGCGCGGGCTTTACGCTGATTGAGCTGGCGATTGTTCTGGCCGTGACCTCGCTTCTCACCGCGGGCCTGTGGCGCATGATGTCCAGTGGCAGCACGCAGCTCCGCGATCAAGCCGCAGCGGATCAGCATAAAGAACTAATCAAAGCCGTACGTGGTTATTTGGCGAGTTCAGATGGAGCTTCTGTTCTTTCAAAAGCGGCAGCGAATACCACATTTGCTCTTGCTCTTGATGGCGCTGTTGATGGAAGCGTTGTTGGGGCGACGGCAGCGAATTTCAGTGCCTTTGTTAATTTTCTTCCTGCTGGGACGGGGGTGGATACAACCAATTCGTACAATCAAACATATCAAGTGAAGGTTTTAAAGGATGCCCAGCCTGCCGGAACTCCACCTGATAGTTACTCCTTTATGATCAAGACGTTTAATGGCGACACCATTCCCGATACATCGGGCGGGCGCATCTCTAGCATGATCGGCGGCGATGGCGGGTTTGTGTATGCTGCCAATGTTTGTGGTGCTAATTTTGCCTGTGGTGCGTATGGGTCTTGGTCTGCGAATCCAACAACCACCTATCTGTTGGCGACCGCTGCTGGCCAAGTCGCCTCGCGCACCTTTGTCGGCATGAACGCCTCTCTTAACGCCCCTTGGCTCGCACGATTGCCTGTGGATGGGGATGCGAATATGAGCGGCATCGGTGATTACAATACCGTCCAAACCGATATCTCGCTGGGTGGGAAAATTATGTATGGTGGTGTTGGAACGGGGACAGTAGGAGGCACAATAAATAACTTACGGCGTCTTTACTTAGAGAAACCAGCCGCAGACGATGCATCCAATAGCGCTGCCCTAGAAGTAAATGCTTGCAGGCCGCTTGCGCCAGGTAGTGCTACGTGCAAGGATGCTGTATCAATCATAGGCGGTGTTAATGTTGATGGTTTTTTAAAAGCATCCAGCTTGTACGCAGGCATGTTTATTTATGATACGTCCGACAGCCGAAAAAAGCATGACATCGCACCGATCAAAAATGCGTTGGACAAGTTTAATGAACTGAATGGTTATAGTTTTGTGATGAATGGCGGTAAAGAAACGAAGTATGGTGTTATCGCGCAGGAAGTCGAAAAGGTCTTTCCAGAGGTCGTTTCCACGGATGATGCGGGATACAAGTCTGTTGATTATATGGGGTTGATCGGGCCGCTTGTTGCCGCCGTGAAAGAGCTAAAGCAGGAGAATGAGGCGTTAAAGGCGGATGTTGCTCTGCTTAAGAAAAAGGTGGGGCGTAAGTAAGGCCAACGTGCCTATGAACTGATCAGCGCCCCTTCTGTCATCCCCGCGCTTTCCTCCTTTCGTCATCCCCGCGAAGGCGGGGATCCAGCGCCGAGTGTCTACGAGGCGCATAAAGAAAACAAAGGTAACGACATCCTTTTGTTTTTAGACTCATCCGCGCCACAGACACCGCGCAGCTGGATCCCCGCCTTCGCGGGGATGACGCTAAAGGCAAATGTTTCCATAAAATACCGTCATCCTCGACGAGCTTTGCGATAGCAAGGCGAAGAGCGGGGATCCAGCTGCGCGGCGTCTGCCGCGCACATGACTTATACGCCTCGCTAGCCTGCCCCGTGCTTGACACGGGGCTCGGTGCAGGATTTCCCGCCTTTGCGGGGATGACAAGGGGGGGGGATGAAAAAAAAGGGCGGCCCATAGGCCGCCCTTTTTTATAAAATGTTCAGACTCTATTTAACGCCGTACTTTGTGCAAACCACTTGGCATGTTCCCGTAGCGCCGCTAATGGGTTGGACGCAGCATTTGGGGATCATGGTCAGGCCGGTTTCATTTCTAGGAAGCTTCTTGGTCGTCAAGCAAAGACCGCTGTCTAGTCCCATGCTCGTTTCAAAAAAGCCCCTTGGATTTGAAAGCCTCATGCGGTTTGTTACGCAGGTTGAGGCAATAGAAAGGGCCGTTTCTTCGACCATTTTTTTTGACTCTGTGCTTGTAAGGGGGGGGCAGGTAAAACTAGGTGTGCATTCGTAAGAGCCAAACGTCGGTGATGAATCATTCACTTCCAGTGCCATCGCAGGGATCGCTGTGGCCATCAAACTGACGGTGAGGAGGAGGGGGGCAAGGCGCATGGGAACATCCCTTTCTAAGTCAAAAAAACGAGAGGACCAAAACCGCACGGCCTTTCCTTACGAAAAGTGCGAATCCTGACGCTGGTCATTCTAGGCCAAGTCGCGCTATAACTCAAGTCATGAGCGAAAATCCAACTCTATCCATCGAAACGCCGGAAGCAGGTCGCCTTGATAAGTCTCTGGCCGCCGCTTTGGCCGCGCATGAGGTTGCGGCGGGCCTTGGCCTGTCCCGTGTGCGGGTTCAGGCCTTGATCAAAGAGGGCTGCGTTGTGTCGGCGGATGGCGGCAAGGCCGTCCTTGACCCCAACCATCCCACGCAGGCTGGCGATAGGTACAGGGTCACGCTTCCCACCGCCGTGGCCGCCACGCCTCTGGCCGAGGCCATCCCCTTGGACATTGTGTTTGAGGATGAGGACATGCTGGTCATCAACAAGCCTGCGGGGCTTGTGGTGCATCCTGCCGCTGGCAATTGGGATGGCACGCTCGTCAACGCGCTGTTGGGGCATTGTGGGAACAGCCTGAGTGGCATCGGCGGCGTGGCGAGGCCCGGAATCGTCCATCGCCTTGATAAGGACACCAGCGGCCTGATGGTTGTGGCCAAGAACGACTTTGCCCATCAAAAACTAACCGCGCAATTTTCGGATCGCAGCTTAAGCCGCGTTTATCAGGCTCTCATTTGGGGCGTTATGCACCCGTTGAAGGGCGAGATCGAAGGCGCGATTGGCCGCCACCCAAGGTCGCGGCAAAAGATGGCCGTCGTTCCCTATGGCGGAAAGGAAGCCCTGACGCATTATGAAACGCTAGAGATATTCTCTACCTTCGTTTCCTTACTGTCGTGCAAGCTGGAGACGGGGCGCACGCACCAGATTCGCGTGCATTTGGCCTCGGTTCATCACCCTGTGGTGGGCGATCCCCTGTATGGCACGCGCAAGAAGATTGAGGGCGAGAAAAAGGATCGTGGCATCGTGGCGCTTTTGCACGATTTTCCGCGTCAGGCGTTGCACGCGGGCGAGATCACGTTCATCCACCCCCGCAGCGGTAAGCGGCTGAAGTTCAAGGCTTCCTTGCCTTCGGACATGAAGGCGTTGTTAAAAAGCCTAAAAAGCGCTAAATAAAGGCCTTCAGGCTTTAGCCTTCGGGGCGTCTTGTCTTAGTTTTGTCATGATGATGAAATATGATTTCCTTCATTGCTTTTTAACAACAGGTCTCCACTCGTGAACATCGCCTCATCCAGCTTGCCGGTTCTTAAGGGAGAGGGAAATCTTTCCTTCTACCTGCGGGAAATCCGCAAGTTTCCTATGCTGGATCCGAATGAGGAGTTCATGCTGGCCAAGGCATGGCGTGAGCATGGCGACATCGACGCGGCGCATAAGCTGGTGACCAGCCATCTGCGCCTTGTCGCCAAAATCGCCATGGGCTATCGCGGCTATGGCCTTCCGGTGTCTGAGCTGATTTCCGAAGGCAACATCGGCATGATGCAGGCGGTCAAGCGCTTTGATCCTGACCGAGGCTTTCGCCTTGCCACCTATGCGATGTGGTGGATCCGCGCCGCGATACAGGAATATATTTTGCATTCGTGGTCGCTGGTCAAAATCGGCACGACCGCCGCGCAAAAGAAGCTGTTCTTCAATCTTCGCCGCCTGAAAAACGACATGCGCGCTATCGACAATGGGGAGTTGTCGCCAGAGCAAGTCACGCATATCGCCCAGCAACTCGCCGTTCCCGAAGGCGATGTCGTCTCCATGAACCGGCGCATGAGCGGTGGCGGCGATCAGTCGCTGAATGCGCCTATTTCTATGGGCGGTGAGGATGGCGATGGCGAGTGGATGGATTGGCTGGCGGATGAGTCCGACAGTCAGGAACATCTTCTAGGGGTCGAGCAAGAGCGCCAGCACCGCGAGAGGCTCTTGGCGCAGGCCATGCTGCATTTGAATGAGCGCGAGCGCGATATTATCGCTGCCCGCCGCATGAGCGATCCGCCCGTGACGCTCGACGATTTGTCGCAAAAGTTCGGCATCAGTCGTGAGCGCGTGCGTCAGTTGGAAGTTCGCGCCTTTGAAAAGCTGCAAGAAAGCATCAAAAAAGCAGCCGTTAAAGAAGGTCTCATCATCGAAGGGAGGTAGCTTATGGCCAACTATCCAATCGCTGTTATCGTCGGCAGTCTTCGCCAAGATTCCTACAATCGCAAACTGGCGCAGGCCCTTATCCGGCTCGCCCCGCCAGAGTTTTCGTTCACGATGGCTGAGATTGGCGATCTGCCCCTTTACAATCAGGACGACGACGATCATCCGGCGGGGTCTGTCAAGCGGTTGAAGGCCGCCATTGCGGCGTCCAAGGGGCTCCTCTTTCTAACGCCAGAGTATAACCGTTCGCTTTCGGGCGTGTTGAAAAACGCGCTTGATCATGCCTCACGCCCCTATGGCCAAAGCGCGTGGGCGGGAAAGCCCGCTGGCGTATTGGGCGCTTCGGTGGGTGTCCTTGGGACGGCGCTGGCGCAGCAGCATCTGCGCTCTATCCTTGCCTATCTGGATGTGCCGACGATGAGCCAGCCAGAGGCCTATGTGAAGGTTGAGGATACGCTGTTCGATGCCGATGGCAACATCGGTGAGGGTAGCAAAAAATTCCTTCAAGGCTGGATGGACCATTACGTCGCGTGGATCAAACAGCACGCGTAAGGGGTGAGGGCTGCACCTATGAGATGGCGGCGTATTATTCCCTTGCCGTGGACAAAATCAGAGGGAGGGTCTCAGCTATGAGACGCCGCCCTCATTCACACCCTCACGGTTGCATCACAGACACGCCACAAGCGCCTCGACAGCGTCGCGGCTGTTTTTTAAATATTCGGGCATAACTTGAACTCGATGTCCATTAATCGTCTGTTTCCCAGTTTGTAGCTTTGAAAAAGGAAGACCTTTTGCAAAGGCAACAACCCCTGTCGTCTGGAAATCTCGAATTTCTACGAATCCCAACTTAGTCTGTTTGAAGGTAAAAATTTCTGGCTCCATTTTTAACAAATTTTGGATATCAGCTTGAATTGCAGCAAGTACTGCTGCGTATGCAGAGGCCGGTCCCATATATTGGGTAATGCGGTTCTTTGCAATCAGATGCACTTTTGGGAGAGCCCGTCCCCCAGCTTTTAATTTTGTTGCGAAAGCATATGACGCATAAATTTCGGACGGTAGTTTTAGGCCATAGATAAGCGAAAAAGCATTTTGAATTGCTCGACGAGATGAGTCATCCGCCATAACGGGTAGGACAATCCTGTCCGTACTGGCTAGTGCAATTTGCGTATACAAGGAAAAACTCGGGTTACAATCAAGAAAGACGGTATCGTAGTCGTCTTTCACTTGGTCAAAAAAGTCCTTGAGCCAGTCAATAACGGCAATCCATGCGTTTGTGCCAGGAATGCTGTTATTTGCCAATGTATTGACTGCATTTGCCTGTAACTCGAGTAACGGATCGCCGCAGACTAAGTCGATATTCAACGGAATACTAGAATTATAATCACACGGTTTGGTTATGAAATCGTGCGCATTAAACTTTGGCGGCGTATATGGCGATGGCAAACGGAGTTGAAAATATCCGCCTAAGCTACATCGAGGCACCAACCCATGCCGCCCCAAAAGTTTATTGCTGCCATTATTATTTAACCCGCCCAACATGAGTTCAGATAAATTTGCTTGAGGGCAAATGTCTACTGCAAGAATCCTTTTCTTAGGATGTTTCTCCGCGTATCGATTAATGGCTTGAAAGGCTAGACTCGTCTTTCCAGTGCCACCTTTATTGTTCCAAAAAGCATATTTTATATCCATAGTTCCTCCGAAACGTTTGAAACATTGTCCTCAATGGACATGATAGCGTCTTTTAGGGACGCCGTCAAGTCTTTTATTGACATTCCGCGGAGTTGGTCATTATACGTGAGGATTAAAAATAATCCTCTTTCACGGATGCTCTGACGATCATTTTGCAAGGGCAGGCGGTGTGTCTCACCAGCCTCATGCTGTCCCTTGCCCGCGCCCTCGTCACGCCGCTCTTGCGGCGTGCAAAAAAGAAGAGGCGCGGGTCGGCGGGTTAAACCCCGCCAGACGGAAAAAGGGAAACAAAAGGGACGACAGGATTTGCAAAAATAGGCTTATTGCCTATTTTTGGCCTTCGGCCTCGCTTGGCTTCGCCCAAGGGCTTGCCAAGTCTCGCGCCAAACGCTCGTTAATCTCGCGTTTGGTGAACCTGCTTCCTGCTACGCTCTGCGAGCTTCGCAGGACTTCGTCGCAGGCGCTCATACATCTTGTTGTCTTGGCCATTAAAAAAGAGGCCCGTAGGCCTCTTTTTTGGCTCTCCCTCAAAGGATGGGGCAAAGGCGGACTTCTGATAAGATAGAAGCCGCCAAGCCACCCATCCAAGAGGAGCCCGCCAATGCCTTACGATCATCTTATCACTGGATTGCCATTTCTAAAAG
>JBAZRW010000021.1 GCA_041662785.1 Bdellovibrionales bacterium
CTCCTTCGCTCACTGGAAAAACAAGGTCAAAATACATCGAGGATTGAAGAAGGATCGGCGGAGAAAAATGATCAGCTTTTTGCTCTCAAAATCGTGAATCTACCCACACCTTTTGATCATTATGCCACAAAACCTGTCATTCCCGCGAAAGCGGGGATACCGTTTGTTTTCTAGCGCAACGAGTCGTTTCATGCGCCGTTTGGTATAACCCCTACACGCCCACCCTAAAACGACAACGCATTACAAAAGAAATATCCGGCGAAGGAATTGCAGGCCGCTTGCGACGCCTGTGTCATCGATGCTGTGTCCCAATCCCTCACATGATTCGGTTGAGACATTGAGATTGACGGCGCGCAGGCCGTCCACGGCCTTGGCCATGGAAACAAAGGGCACAACATCATCATCTTTGCCATGGATAAGATGGATGGGGGGAGAGGACTGCCTCTCGCTTTTAAGCTCTTCGCCGCCAATCAAAGCGCCGGAGTAGCCCAAAACGCCCGCCAAGGCAGGCGTACGGCGCGGCGCGACATAAAGGCTCATCATCGTGCCTTGCGAAAAGCCAAGGAGGGCGACTTTATCAGGCGTCAGGCCACGGCTTTCCATCACATAATCAATATAGTCATTAAGCGGCTGCGCCGCCCTGATAACGCCCTCCAAAACGACCGAGGACGTCCAGTCATTCGCGCTGAACCACTGAAAGCCAAAGGGCGAGAAATCGCAAGGGAAGGGAGCGTCAGGGGCCAAAAACTCGGTCTCCGGCAGGGCAGGGCGAAAGGCTTCGGCCAGAGAGATAATGCCAGCGGCGCTATCCCCCAGCCCGTGCAGGATGATGACGGCGCGTTTGGTCGGCTGCCCCTGAGGAGGGGGGAGGGTTACATCTTGAAGCATGAATGAAGCCTGTTTTGTTATTTAGAGGCTGCCGGTGGGACGGCGGATAAGACAACGCGTGCGGTTAAGAGCAGCTTTTCCGAACGCTCCATAGGAGGCATAGAATCTCCATCAGGAGAGCCGCCTGCCATGGCTTCCATCGTGTGCATCATCGCTTTGCCCCGCGCGAACATAGCGGGTCTTGGTGAGTGCGGCATTCCCTCATTGGCAAAATCGATCATCGCGATGCGATAGCTACGCCCCGTGATCGTCGCGTTCAAGGCTGACAACTGTTCATTGGCCATCTTGTAAAGTTGCGTGCGGAGCTGGCCGGTGGCGGCTTGATTTTCTTCCAAAGTCGGGGAGAAATCGATATTGTTCACCGTAATTTGCATGCCCGCCTTGCTGTTTTGCTTGGCCTTATCGCTTAGACCGCTAAGCTCGTTTTCTGGCACGCGGGCCTCATAAAGGGCGCTCCATCGCTCCATGCCTGTTTGATCCTGACCGCGGTTAAAAGAAACGACACGCCAATCAGCCTTGACCATGTCGCCGACGGCTTTGGTCATGCTGGCACGCATCGTGCCCGCCGTATTGTTGGTGACAGCAGCCTCAACGGACAGCATAACCCGCGCCGTTTTTGTTGTGACCCATTGCTCAGCAGAAAGATCAAAAACAACCGAATCGTCTGGTTTAGCTTCTTCGGCATGGGCCGGCGGCGCGCCAATACCAACGGTAAAGCCAAGGATAAGCATCAAGGCAACAAGTGTATGTTTCATGCGGCAACTCCTTTGTTAAAAGTCCAGATCAGCATAGTTCTTCGGCGGCATAAAGCCAGCGATATGATCACCCAAAAGGGAACGAAACGAGGGGCGGGATTTAATGCGCGCATACCAGTCTTTGACGTGAGGATGACGCTCCCACGGCATATCGTTCAGATAGTCAATGCACGAGATTTGTCCGGCAGCAGCCAGATCCGCCATCGTTAGATCGTCTCCGGCCAGCCAGTTTCGGCGCTCCACCAGCCAACTGATGTAGTCCAGATGCGCGTGAATGTTCTGATAGCCAGCACGCAGCAAAGCGCTGTCCGGCTCACCGCCGCCTTGAAGGCGCTTGAGAGCTTTTTCGCCGACGATCAGGCTCGTGCTTTCGGCATACATCTTGGACTCAAACCAGTGAACCAGCCGCCTGACCTCGGCGCGGGCGACGGGATCGGATCCCAGCAAGGTCGGCGCTGGGATCGTTTCTTCCAGATACTCGCCGATCGCGCTGGCCTCGGTCAGGGAGATGGTGGGCTCGCCCCCTTTTTCGATGACAAGCGTCGGGACATCGCCTGCCGGAGAAAGCGCCAGATAGTCGGGCCTTGGGGCCCACGGCTTTTCAATGACGGTTTCAAACGTAATTTTCTTTTCCGCCAACGTCAGCCGGATGCGTCTTGAAGACGGATCAAGGGGATGATGATGAAGGCGGTAGATGAGGGACATAAGGCAATCTCTCTCGAATTAGGTGCGTGGCTGCGCCACCCGAAGCTTTAGCGCATGGTGGCCTGCCACCCGAAGCTTTAGCGCATGGTGGCCTGCCACCCGAAGCTTTAGCGCATGGTGGCCTGCCACCCGAAGCTTTAGCGCATGGTGGCCTGCCACCCGAAGCTTTAGCGTAGGGTGGTGGGCCCGGTAGGACTTGAACCTACGACCAAACCGTTATGAGCGGTTCGCTCTAACCAACTGAGCTACAGGCCCAACGCCAACAGACATATCACTAACGATTGATACCCCATCTTGGCCGCAAAGAAAATGGCTCATTGCAAATTTTTATGCTTAACGCGGTCGGGGGGCGATTTGTTCATAATTCGTTAGGAAAGTGCATGAGATAAATAAATTACTTTGAAGGGTGAGTCGATGATTGTGCTTACTAACCCTCATCAACACAGATAAGAAAAACTAAGGTCAGTTTTTCTTATGGCTAGTGGGAGGGCTGTTGCAGGTCTGCAACGTGACGTAGGCAAACGTGATCAAAGTCTTTTCCCCAAGAAGTAATTAGAAAATGATGTTGACTCTTTATAGGGCTATCAACATCATTATAACTCTCTACTCTAATCAGGAGGTCACTATGCCTGCAGCTAAGAAAAAGGCTCCCGCCAAGAAGGCGACAGCCGCGAAGAAACCCGCCGCTAAGAAAACAGCAGCGAAGAAGAAGTAATTCATCGCTGCCGCAAGGCAGTGATGAAAACTTTTAAAAAATCCCTGTTCATAAGCCTCGCGTTTGCAGGCCGCTTGAACAGGGATTTTTGTTGGGGGGGGTATGTTTTATGCACAAACGGTGGGTGAAACGACTTGTTGTGCAAGAAAACAAACGGGATCCCCGCTTTCGCGGGGATGACGATAGAGGATTAAACTTAAACACAAATCCTGTCATTCCCGCGTAAGCGGGAATCCCGTTTTCGTATTTCTTTAAGTGTCAGGTCAAAGGCTCGTTGGTATTAGCGATGCTTTGTGTACAGCTTGTATTGAATCCAGAAAACGCTGACCGCCTTAAAAACAAGCAAACCAATAAGCGCCGTGGCGGGAGACGTCAGATCGGATAAAAAGCCAAGGATCAAAGAGGAAACCCCGAACACCATCGACGTTGAAAAAGAAATCAGCGATCCCATGGTCGCCCTTTGCGCATCGGAGAAATTTTCTTGCTGTATGCTTCGATCTGCCGTCGTTCCCAGTGCATAGCTTATTTGTGTGAACATCAATAAGAAGGGAGAGAAAAAGGCTTGAGTCGCATAGGCGGCAAGGCCAAGGATGTTGCCGACAATCGACCCGACAAAAAGAACGCGAATAGCACCAAGACTCCGCACAACAGGCCCCGCGAACCAAAAGCTAATCGCGCCGATTCCGTTCTGACCCGTTCTGTATAAAGGAATCATCCATGTGGGCCAGACCGAGGCCAGAAAACCTGCCGTAAAGTAATAGCTGCTAAACCCCGTGCCGTTTTGAAGACCCGTGGCCAGAGTAAGCAGCATAAGTTTTTTGTTTTTAACAATCAGCTTCAAGGCCGCCTTCATATGGCCGACTGTATTTTCTTCTTCAATAATGTGGATGGGCGGCTCAACAGTTAAAAAAGCGACAAGCAAATTAAAGGCCAAGGGAATGAGGGTCAGAAGAATGAGGGTGTGATAGAATAAACCCGCCCAAAGCAAAAGGCCGCACGCCACACCGCCTAAAGCTAGCCCTACCTGTCCCATTGATGTGAATCGACCTACGGCTTTAGGAAACTGGTGCTTGCACTTTAGGGCGGCAAGGCTTTCGTGAATCATGGCTTCATTGTTGCCGCTAAAAAGAGACCGCGCGAGCCCATAGAAAGTGATTCCAAGATAAAGCATCCAAAGCGGATGGGACGCGCCAAAAGCCAAGGCGTAGCAAGAAACGCCCAGAAACTCGCAAGCCGATCCAGCCATCAAAACGCCACGCCGCCCCCAACGATCCGACAAAACGCCCGTTGGAATCTCAAAAAAAGCGGTGGCAAAAGCCATAACGGAATAAACGCTCATGGCGAGCGTATAGGAACCCGTGAGGCTTTCAAAAATAAGGATCGTGACGGGAAAGAAAAAGCCAATACTGCCAATAAACTCGTTAGTGGCGATGAGGGGGACATTGCGTTTCAGGCGGCGATCTAGGGTGTGGCGTGCGGTTTTCATAATACTGGCAGCCTAGCAAATTCCCTCCCTTAAAAGCCATACTCAAACGGCTGTTAAAAACACAAAAAGTTGCCATGGCGAGGGGGACGTGCTGATATCGCCCGCAGCCCAAGAAAATGAGGATCAGCGAATCATGTGCCTTGCCATTCCCGCCAAGATTACCGAGCTTTTAGAGAGCGACCGCGCCACAGCCAATGTCGGCGGCGTCAATCATGACATTTCCCTCTCGCTGGTTGAGAACGTGGCCGTTGGCGACTATGTGATCGTGCATGTCGGCTTTGCTTTGTCGAAAATCGATCCAGAGGAGGCCGCCAAGACCCTTGCGCTGTTTGACGAGTATCATGCGGCGGGGGCAAGAGCCATCGCGGACAAGGCGGCGGAGGGCGACGCGTGAAGTATATCGACGAGTTTCGCGATAGCGGCCTCGCCCAAAAACTTGCCGCCGCGATCAAGAATGAGGCTCAAGGCGCTCGGCCTGCTGCACAGCCTTTCCGCTTTATGGAGTTTTGTGGCGGCCATACGCACGCGATTTTCCGCTTTGGCCTGCCCGATTTGCTGCCGCCGGAAATCAAGATGATCCACGGCCCTGGTTGCCCTGTTTGTGTCCTGCCGATGGCCAAGATTGATGCCGCAATTCAGCTGGCGCAGCGTTATCCGCTTACGCTTTGCACCTATGGCGATATGATGCGCGTGCCGGGCGGGCAGAGGCTCTCTCTTTTAAAAGCCAAGGCGGCGGGGGCGGACGTGCGGATGGTGCTTTCGCCCCATGACGCGGTAATGCTGGCGAAAGACAATCCCTCGCGTGAGGTTGTATTCTTTGCCATCGGCTTTGAGACGACGACTCCGCCCACCGCCGTGATTGTGAAACAAGCGCAGGCGTTGGGGCTGAAGAACTTCTCGGTTTTTTGCAATCATGTCCTCACGCCGCCCGCTTTGAAATGGCTGTTAGAGGCAAGCGCAGAAGGCGCGGACGGCGTACCTCCCTCAGATGGCTTTGTGGGCCCCAGCCACGTCAGCGCGATTATCGGCACACGCCCCTATGAGATTGCGGCCACGGCTTACGGCAAGCCCGTCGTGATCACAGGCTTTGAGCCTTTGGACGTGCTGCAAGCTATCCTCATGCTGGTGCGGCAGGTGAAGGCGGGCAGGGCGGTTGTCGAGAACGAATACGCCCGCGCGGTAACAGCCGAAGGCAACGTGAAAGCGCAAGCCTTGATGGCCGAGGTTTTTGATCTGCGCGATACATTCGAATGGCGCGGCCTTGGCTGGATTCCGCACAGCGCATTGAAACTGAAAGACGCTTATGGCGCGTTTGATGCAGAAAAACGCTTTGCGCTGGAGCCTAGCACAGCCAAGGAAAATCCCGCGTGCCAATGCCCCGCCATCTTGCGCGGCGCAAAATCACCAGAGGAATGCAAGCTGTTCGGCACGGTCTGCACGCCGGAAAACCCCATCGGCGCGTGCATGGTCTCCAGCGAAGGCGGCTGCGCCGCATGCTACAGTTACGGGCGGAGAAAAGATGAATAGGGAGAACGTTCATACACTTTTCGCGTCATTCCCGCGTTCTCCCTCCCGTCATCCCCGCGAAAGCGGGGATCCCGTTTGTTTTTCTCTCTGCAAACCAAAATCCGGTTTGTTTTCTTCATCATCGCAAACCAAACGGGATTCCGCATCACGCGTCTGGCGCCTTCGCGTTATCCGCTGTGCGGAATGACGAAAAGGGTAGCGTCATTCCCGCTTTGCCCTTTCGCTCACCGCAAGAGCGGTGGGACGAGAGCGCGGGGATGACAACAGGATACACGGATTAATAGAAGGAAACCCGATGACCCAGCGCTTTGAACGATCCCTCGATATCAAGAATGGCCGCGTGGATATGACGCATGGCAGCGGCGGGCGGGCGATGGCGCAGCTTATCGACCAGCTTTTCGCCAAGGCCTTTGACAATCCCGCCTTGGCCGAGGGGAATGATCAGGCGCGGCTTGCGATCCCTGCGGCGGGACGGCTGGCCTTCAGCACCGATAGCTATGTTATCTCACCACTGTTTTTTGCGGGCGGCGATATCGGCTCGCTCGCCGTTCATGGAACCGTGAACGATGTCGCCTTAAGCGGCGCGAAGCCCCTATGGCTCTCGGCAGGCTTTATTTTAGAGGAAGGTTTTCCTCTGGCCGATCTTGAGCGCATCGTGACCTCGATGGCCAAAGCCGCGCAGGAGTGCGGCGTGCAGATTGTTACAGGCGATACCAAGGTGGTGGAAAAGGGCAAGGCTGACGGCGTGTTTATCAATACAGCAGGCGTTGGTCTGATCGCCGAGGGCGTTGATCTCTCCGTCCATAATATACGCGCGGGTGATGCGATTATCGTCAGTGGGACGCTGGGCGATCATGGCGTGGCGGTGATGGCGCAGCGCGAAGGCCTTGTGTTTGATGAGCCCGTTCTATCGGATAGCGCGGCTCTTAATGGGCTTATCGATAACATGATAAAATCAGGCGTAGCGATTCACGCTTTGCGCGATCCCACACGCGGCGGGCTGGCGACCTCACTGAACGAGATGGCGCGGGCGGCAGGCGTAGGAATGCGCCTTAACGAGGCAGCCATCCCTGTGCGCGCCTCCGTGCGCGGCGTGTGCGAGATTCTGGGGCTAGACCCCCTCTATATCGCCAACGAAGGCAAGCTGATTGCCTTTTGCCCTGTGGCTCAGGCTCAAACGCTTTTGACGGCCATGAAAGGTCACGAACATGGCCGTGAGGCAGCGATCATCGGGGAGGTGGTTGAGGATGATCACGCCTTTGTTGAGATGACGACCACACTGGGCGGCCAACGCATGGTCGATTGGCTGGCAGGCGAACAACTGCCAAGGATTTGTTAGGCTTTGAAAAATAAGAGAAAATAGCTTTTTTGTGAGCTGATTTCCCTTCCCAAAAAGGCAAAAGCCAAGAAACTTGACAAAAGGGCAGGTTTCCGTGACATTGCGCCACACCTTACGTAACGGATTAGAGCCTTTCCTAATGGGATGGCTTCAATTGTGATGCAAGGGAAAGGCTCTAACTTATTGGTCACCGAGCAGATTCACGCGACTTGTTGTCCGCTTTAAGCGGCCAACCTCATCGCGATCTGCTCTAAAAATAGGATAACGGAAAATGGCTAAGACAAAGAATGACATCAAGCTCGTCAGCACAGCTGGCACGGGCGTTTTTTATGTCACCAAAAAGAACCCCAAGAACAACACCAAGAAGCTTGAGCTGAAGAAGTACGATCCTCGCATCCGTCAGCATGTTGTTTTCAAAGAAGGCAAGATCAAAGAAGGCAAGAAGTCCTAACTTCCTTTTTAAAAAGAGTTTTCCTTGCCAACGGATGCTGCGCTTAAAGTCGCTTCACGCGATGTTGTGGTGGATGAATCGGTTCTAGAGACCGACGGTATTGCCATTCCCGATTATCTTGAAACCTATTATTGGTGGGCCTACGTTCGGCCTTGGGCCGTGCGTATCTTTGAGCGCGACTGGCTGATCAACCTGATCCTTTGGGGCTTTTATGGGCCGCTGCGCGACAGGGTTCTGGCCGCGCTGGGCGATACGGTATCGGGACGCACGCTGAAAATCTCATGCTGCTATGGCCAGCTAGAGCCGATGCTCGCGCAGCGCGTTGCGGCGGGTGGCGGCACGCTTGACATTATCGATGTCGCGCCTGAGCAGATCAAAAACTCGCGCCGGAAAACGCCTGCCGACTTGCTGGGCAGCGTGGTCAATCACTATCACTGTGATTCAAACGATTTGCCTTTTGCGGATCACGGCTATGATCGCGCGATCATCTTTTTTCTGCCGCACGAACAACCCGAAGCCGTTCGTCGCAAGACCTTCGACGAGGCGTTTCGCGTCGTAAAAAAAGGCGGCACGATCCATGTCGTTGAGTTTGCCAAATCTAAGTGGTGGCACCCTTTGCGCTTTATCTGGTATCCCGTTTTGCTGGTGCTAGAGCCTTTTGCCAAGGATTTATGGACAAAGGAAATCGCCACATGGTTGCCGCATGGCGGCCTTGGCTGCACAGTCGAAAAGAAGACCATCTTCGCTGACTTCTATCAGCTGGTCAAAATCACAACACCTCGGTAGGGATACCTTCCGTCATGCCCGCGAAAGCGGGCATCCCGTTTGTTTTTCAAAAAAGAAAACTGGACTCCCGCTTTCGCGGGAGTGACGGTAGGCGTGACAGCGCCTATGGCCTTCACGACTTATGGTGATGCTTGCCGATGCGCGGCTCATGCCCCGTGATCAGGCGGATAATGTTCCCATAGTGTTTAGCATAAACCATCACGATAATGATCATGGTTACGGGGAGCAGCGTCGACTCTTGAAATGTGATCAGATAGACGGGCAGGGATGCCATCGCGATCAAAGCGCTGGCCGAGGATATCCGCAAGAGGGCGGCCGCCGCCAGCCACGTCAGCATCGCCATCACCGCTGTGGGCCACGATAGCGCGAGCATCACGCCTAGCGCTGTGGCCACGCCCTTACCGCCCTTAAACCTCAGCCACACGGGAAACATATGCCCCAAAAGGACGACCAGCGCCGCCATGGTGGCGCTATCAGGCGCAAGGATCTGCGCGATAGCAACGGCCAGCGTGCCTTTCAGCATATCCAAAAGAAGTGTGAGCGCGGCAAGGCTTTTCTTGCCCGTGCGTAGCACATTGGTCGCCCCAATGTTGCCAGAGCCTATCGCGCGAATATCCCCCGCGCCTGCCACCTTGGTGATCAAAAGCCCAAACGGCACACTGCCCAGCAGATAGGCGAGGACGAGGATAAAGGTATCGGTCATGGGCAAAACCTTTTAGGTGTTTGTTGAAAGAAGCAAATCAAGGCACGCCATACGGACGGCAACACCCATTTCCATTTGTTCAAAGATCACGCTGACCTTGGGATCATCAGCCACAGCGCTGGTGATTTCAACGCCTCGGTTCATAGGCGCAGGGTGCATCACGATCACATCGGGCTTTGCCCACGCCAGCTTTTCATGCGTGAGGCCGTATTCGGCATGATAATGCTCACTTGTCATCGCAAACTCGCCCGCCGCGAGACGCTCATTTTGAACACGCAGCATCATCATAACATCGCTGCCGTCCAGTGCCTCTTTCATCGTCGAGCAAACGGTCGCGCCCAGCTTATCCGACTCTTGGCGAGCAAACTGAGGCGGGGCAAAGAAAAAGACGTGAGCGCCCATCTTTTTAAGCAAAAGAGCATTCGATTTCGCCACGCGGCTATGTTTGATATCGCCAATAATCGCGACTTTAAGCCCCTCTAGTTTGCCTTTATGGCGCTCCATCGTCAGCGCATCGAGCAGCGCTTGCGTCGGGTGTTCGTTCGCGCCGTCGCCCGCGTTGAGAACCGCGCCGCCGACAAGCGTTGAGGCCAACTTGACCGAGCCATCCTCATGATGGCGGATCACAAAGCCATCGGCCTGCAACGCCCCCATCACGCGGATCGTATCGGAAAAAGTCTCCCCCTTGCTCATTGAGCTGGCGCTAGCGGTAAAGTTGATAACCTCCGCGCCCAGCCTTTTGGCCGCAATCTCAAACGAGGTGCGCGTGCGCGTCGAGTTTTCAAAGAACATATTGACGATGACTTTACCCGCCAGTTTGCCGCATGATTTTTGCGCTGAACGGTTTTGGATGGCGTAACGGGCGGCCAGATCAAGGATAGTGCGAATATCCTGCGCCGAAAGCTGTTCGATCCCAAGGATATGGTGATGAGAAAAGGTGGCCGTCATGATGCGGGGCTCCTTAAAAGAGTCTAGGCCTCTTTGATACCACGCCCTTAAAGAACGGACAAATCTATTTCTTGCCTGCCTGTGCCTCGCTTGATAGGGTTCGGGACGTTAAAATCTTTAATAACCAACGGTTTTTCCTATGCCTCTTCCTTCTCAAGCTGACATTTTGCGCGCACTGGGCGGCGTTGAGCTTCCCAATTCTGACGACAACATCGTTCATGCGGGCATGGTCTCGGCCATCTCCATCCAAGGCGGTGAGGACGGCAGTGAGCCCCAGATTCAGCTGGTGATCGAAGTCGATCCCGCTATGGGCGATGGTATCGAGGCTATACGCCAAAATGCCTTGGCACAGGTCAGAAGGGCAACGGGCATTGGAAATGTTTCTGTCATCATGACAGCACATCGGGGTGCGCCTGCCACGAGTACTTCCCCAAAAGATCAAGCACAACCCTCTAACCCGCCAGAGCTGCCCAAGGGTGTCAAAAACATTATCGCCGTGGCCTCGGCCAAAGGTGGCGTCGGCAAGTCCACGACGGCGGTCAATCTGGCGTTGGCGCTTCACGCGGCGGGGCTCTCAGTCGGCATTCTGGATGCCGATGTTCACGGCCCCTCTATCCCGCGCCTGATGGGCTTACGAGAGGCTATGGAACAGAATGAGGAGGGCCTGTTGATCCCGCATCAGGCAATGGGCATTGCCGCGATGTCGATTGGCCTTTTGGTGCCAGAGGACGCCCCCATTATCTGGCGCGGGCCAATGATCCACGGGGCGCTTAAGCAAATGCTGCATCAAGTCGATTGGGGCCAGCGCGACGTTCTGATTTTGGATATGCCACCCGGAACGGGCGACGTGCCCCTTTCCATCGCGCAGCATGTGCCGCTCACGGGCGCGGTGATCGTCTCAACGCCGCAGGATTTGGCGCTGCAAGACGTGCGTAAGGGCGTCGCGATGTTCGAGAAAATGGGTGTGCCCCTTATGGGCATGATCGAGAATATGAGCGCCTTCGAATGCCCGCACTGCCGCGGCATAACACCCATCTTTGGCCACGGCGGCGCGCGCGAAGATGCCGAGCGGATGAACATCCCCTTCCTTGGACATATGCCGCTGGCGCTCGCGTTGCGTGAGATGTCGGATGCGGGAACGCCCGTGGTCCATGCCGATCCCGAAGGAACCTATGCCATGATGTATCATGGCATGGCGGCGGTGCTACGTGGGAAAATGGGACTGACCTAAGCGGCAGAGGTTCTAAGCAGCGAAAGCGGCCCGTTCCTCATCGCTGATTTCATAGTTGCCATAGACATTTTGCACGTCGTCGTTATCTTCTAAAATATCGACCAACTTCAAAAGCGTCTGAGCGGCAGCACCCATCACGGGAATATCGTTTTTGGCATACCAGACAAGCTTCGCACTTGAAGGCTCGCCAAACTTGGCCTCTAGAGCGGAACGGACAGCGCCGAAATCCTCGACACTCATCGTGATGTAATGGGCGTCTTCTTCGCTCTCTACATTATCGCCGCCGGCCTCAATCACGGCTTCCAACATGGCATCCGCCGAGGCCGTCGCCGCCGGATAGGTAATTTCGCCCACGTGGTCAAACATAAAGCTGACAGAACCTGTTTCAGCAAGATTGCCGCCGTTTTTGGACAGCGCGGTGCGAATTTCTGCCGCTGTGCGATTACGGTTATCCGTGAGAGCCTCAATGATCAACGCCGAGCCACCAGCGCCATAGGCCTCATACCGCACTTCCTCATAAACGCCCTTATCGTCGGCTCCTCCGGGTTGACCCGACTTAATCGCGCGTTCAATGCGGTCTTTGGTCATGTTCTTAACGCGAGCCTCAGCCAGCGCGGCGCGAAGGCGCGGATTGTGCGCAGGGTCGGGCGCGCCTAGCTTAGCCGCCACCATAATTTCACGCGCAATTTTGTTAAAGACTTTGCCTTTTTTCGCATCACTGATGCCTTTGGTATGCATAATGTTTTTGGCGTGGGAATGTCCGGACATAGAATATCTCTTTTGGTTAGGTGTACAGGTCGTACCAACGGCTATAATAAACGACACATGGACGGACACCCCCCCTTTCGTCATCCCGCTGAAAAGCGGGATCCAGCGCCGCGCGTCTGCGCGGCATAAGACTCTTATGCGCCGTGGACACGGCGCGACTGGATACCGGCCTTCGCCGG